>CALWYI010000011.1 GCA_944385715.1 uncultured Oscillospiraceae bacterium
GACCTGCTGTCGGTGACCATCGTCAGCGCCGCCTCCGTGGACGGCGACGCCCTGAGCACCGCCTGCTTCGCCCTGGGGCTGGAGGCGGGCGCCGCTCTGATCGAGGGCACCGAGGGCGTGGAGGCGGTCTTTGTCACGGATGACTTCTCCACCCATATCACCTCCGGCCTGGAGGGGATCTTCCAGAGCGCCTGAACTCTTCAAAAACAGCCGCCCGCTCCCGTTTTCCGGGAGCGGGCGGCTGTTTTTCCATCAGTGGAGCTGGCCCTTGTGGAGCCAGTCCACCTTGAAGAAATAGATGGTGAGGATGGTGACGCTGACGGTCCAGGTAATGGGGTAGGACCAGAAGACCACCCGGATGTCCTGAGTCAGGGGGATCATGATCTGGATCCACAGCACCCGGAGGACGCACCAGCAGCCCACCATGACAAACATGGGCACCCGGCTGAGGCCCGCGCCCCGCAGGACCCCCGCCATGGCGTTGGAGTAGGCCACCAGGGCGTAGGCAAAGACAATGTTCCGGGCCATCAGCACGCCGTAGCGGATGACCTCCGGGTCGTCGTTGAAGAAGCCCACCAGCTGGGGGGCGGCAAAGTAGATGAACACGCCGGCCAGCTCGGAAATAGCCATGGCGGCGACGAGGCCGAAGGCCGCCCCCTTCTTGGCACGGTCATACTGCTCCGCGCCGATGTTCTGGCTGACGAAGGTGGAGAGGGCCAGGGAAAAGCTGCCCGCCGGCAGCAGGGCGAAGCCGTCCAGCTTGTTGTAGGCTCCGCAGCCCGCCATGGCGATGTCGCCGAAGCTGTTGATATTGCTCTGGACCACCACGTTGGACAGCGATACAATACCGTTCTGGATGCCGCTGGGGAGCCCGATGGCGATGATCTGGCGGAGAAAACGCCTGTGGATGCGGATCTCCCGCCAGGAGACCCGGTAGACCGTGTCCTCCCGCATCATCTTGTAGAACACCAGCACCATGCTCAGCCCCTGGGCCACCACCGTGGCGACGGCCGCGCCGCCGATGCCCATGTGGAACACCGCCACGAACAGCAGGTCCAGGACGATATTAATGATGGTGGAGATGATGAGGAAATACAGCGGCCGCTTGGAGTCCCCCAGGGCCCGGTAGATGCCGCTGCCGATGTTGTACATCACCGTGGTCAGCACCCCGGCGAAGTAGATGCGGAAATACAATACGGAGCTTGCCATCACGCTCTCCGGCGTCTGCATCCAGCGGAGGATCACCGGCGTGATGGCCACCCCCAGCACCGACATCACCGCCCCGGCGATGAGGCCGAAGGCGATGGTGGTGTGGATGGTGGCCCGCATCTCCGTGTACTGCTTTGCGCCGTAGTACCGGGACACCACCACCCCCGCGCCCACAGCCACGCCCATCAGGATGCTCACCAGCAGGTTGATGAGGGCCCCGGAGGAGCCCACCGCCGCCAGGGCCTCCCGGCCCACGAACTTGCCCACGATCACCGTGTCCGCCGCGTTGTAGAACTGCTGGAAAATATTTCCCAGCAGCAGCGGGACCGTAAACTGGAGGATCTGTTTTCCAATGGGACCTTTCGTCAGATCTACGCTGACTGCCTTCGCCTCACTCATAGGTTCCTCTCTTTTCTCCGTGGTCCGGTCTCTGCCGCCCCTTTTTTCTTCTATAGTACCACTGGAAGACACCGGCGCGCAAGCCCCTTTGGAAAAAAGGCCGTTTGTCCGCCGACAGCGGACAAAACAGCAGCGCCGCAGCCCCCCACACAGGAGGGAGCCGCGGCGCCGCTGTTCGCAAAAACTCTCAAGCAAGATCCTTGGCCAGGATGTATCCACGCATAGGCTTGACCTGATAGAGCAGCGTAAAGACCACCATGGTCAGCACGATATTGGGAGCAGCCCAGAGGATGTTGTACAGGAAGGAGTAGAACCAGGGGCTGGTCATGGTCAGGCCCAGGAACTCATCCGGCATCCACTTTCCCCAGACGAACACGCCCACCAGGTAGCTGCTGAGGAACTGAAGGCAGCCCCCCACCAGAGTGCCCCAGATGTGGGCGTTTTTCTTGCCGCGGAACAGCCCTGCCCCCAGGCCCAGCAGGCAGAAGGCCAGGAAATAGTCACAGATGATGGTGGTCCAGTCGATGGCCATGCCATTGCCGATCACATAGTTCAATCCGCCGAAGACGAAGCCGGCCATGGCGCCCCAGCCCGCGCCGTAGCGGATGGCAAAAAATACGATGGGCAGCATGGAGATGTTCAGCAGGGAGCCGCCGTTGGGCAGCTGGCCGGGAAGGACATCCTTCAGAAGGTCGATGATAATGGCCAGGGCGATCATCATCGCCGCCTCGCAGAGGGCTTTCACGTTCTTGTTCATTGTTTTCTTCCTCCTCAAAATAGTGGTGGGAAGTGCCCGCGGGCCGCAAAAAAATCGCATGCCCGCAAGCGTGGGCATACGATCATTCAGAAAACACATATGTAATCGCATTCCTACGCCGGCATTACCCGGATCAGGTTCGAGGGACCTCGACGGCAATACGTCGCATCTCAGCCGGCATGCGCCAGCGCCCCTTGGATTGTGGTGTCAGTATAGCAGGGGTCTCTCCCCCTGTCAAGGGTCGTTTTCGACAAAAATCCCGGGTCAGGCCCGGTTCTCCTGCACCGTTCCCGGCAGCAGGCAAAAAAAGGGAACCGCCGGAATGGCGGTTCCCTCTCTCACATATGCTGCCAATCAGCCCAGGCGCTTGGCTCCCTTGTAGTAGCCGTTGTAGTAGCTCTCGTCCAGGCTGTTGATCCGCACGCCGTCGCTGCTGGAGGCGTGGATGAACTCGTTGTTGCCGATGTAGATGCCCACGTGGGAGCAGGCCTTGCCGTTGCTCCGGGAGGGGTCGCAGAAGAGGACCAGATCGCCGGGCTGGAGGTCGGACCGCTCCACATAGGTGCCCACCGTCTCCCACTGGGAGGTGGCGGAGTGGGGCAGGCTGTAGCCCAGGAGGCCGTAGATGTACATGGTGAAGCCGGAGCAGTCGAAGCCGCGGGAGGAGGAGCCGCCGTATACATAGGGCACGCCCATATAGCCCATGGCCAGCTCCACCGCCTCGGCGCCCACGGCGCTGGCGGCGGCGGGATTGTAGGGATACACGTACTCGGCGCTTATGTACCCAGCCACGCCGTCACAGTTCATGACGTACCAGCCGTCCTCCAGGGAGATGAGCTCCACGGTGCTGCCGGCGTAGACCTTGGTGAGGATACTGCTGTCGGTGCTGGGCTGGCTGCGGACGTTGACGCAGGAGCCGGTGACGATGCCCCGGGGGTCCGCCATCAGGATGCCGTCTACGTAGATGTAGTTGGCATTAACGTAACCCGTCTCATCCTCCCACTCCACGCAGCACCACTCGCCGTCCACAGAGAGCACCGTCAGCTCCGTGCCCTCGTCCAGGGTGGTGATAATGTCGGCGCTGTTGGAGGCGTCGGCGCGGAGATTGATGTAGCTGCTGCCGTCCACCACCGCATCCCGGGGCTGGGCGCTGGCGGCCACGGCGGACACGACCTCTGTGGTCTCCTCTGTCACAGCCGTCTCAACAGCTTCCCCGTCGGCGGGGGTGTAAGCCACATACTCGGCGGACACATAGCCGGTATACTCTCCGTAGCTGACCTCGTACCAGCCGTCCAGTACCTCGTAGACCTGGACGCCGGTGCCCTCGGTGAGGTAGGTCACTGTGGCGCATTCGGTGTTGGGCTCGCTGCGCAGGCGGAGGGAATCGGCGGTGATCACGCCTGTTCCCACAACGGAGGCGGCGGCGGTCAGGGTCAGCAGGGCCGCCGTCAGGGCGGACAGCAGGGCAGTTTTCATCAATACTCGTCTCATTCGTACATCCTCTTACTCTCGTCTGTCTTCTGTTCGTCTCTCTGTCGCTTTCTGGCCGCTTACTTGCCGGCCAGCGCCCGCTCCAGCCAGATGGTGGAGATATCCATGGCGGCGTACAGGCTGTCCTTCTCGCTCTTCTTGACCACCCGGTCCCGGCTCCTCAGATCCGGGGCGGTGCGCTGCAGCTCCACGGTAACTCTGGTGGCCACATCCAGATCCTTCTCCTTCCGGGTCTCCTTCACCTGCATCAGGATGATGTAGGGATCGGCCATGGAACCGAAGTAGATCATATTGCCGATGCGGCGCAGAGGATGATTCTTATACATCAGGCCTTCCGTCTTCTCAGCCATTGGTTCACTTCCTTGCTTTGTCATAATTGTAACCAAATTGTAACATATCGTTTTTTCTCTGTCAACCGCAATCTGCCCCCCGATGAGAGGAAATTTGCGCCCTCTCTTTTGTGACAAACGGCAAAAAATGTTACGAAACTTTTACATTTTGCCAGTTCCGGCGGAAAAATCCCCCGCGCCACCCCCCTCTGTTTACATTTCCCGCCCTGTATGCTATGATAAATTTGTGTAAAACGCCGGGTGTGAGGGGAGAAAACCATGACAAATAGTAACAAATTATTTCGCTGGCGGGACCCCTACGATACCGGGGGGACCCAGGCGCTGTTTGCCGCCGCCATGGAGGAGAACGCCCGCTTCCAGGCGGAAAACTGCCCGGACTACGGCCGGATTCTCCGGGAACAGGGCGGATCGGCCCCCGGCGATCCCGCCGCCCTGCCTCCCATTCCCACCCTATATTTCAAGCGCCACGCCCTCTTCTCCCTGCCGGAGCGCAGGCTCCTCATCAAGGCCACCTCCTCCGGCACCAGCGGCGCCATGAGCCGCATGGCCTTTGACGCCGGGAGCCTCCTCCGGGGGCTTTGCATGGTGTGGCGGATGACCCGGTACCACCACCTTCTCTCCCCGGTTCCCTGCCACTACCTGATTCTGGGCTATGAGCCCCACCGGGGCAACGACACCGCCTTCTCCAAGACCGGCTACGGCTTCACCTTCTTCGCCCCGGCCCTCAGCCGGACCTACGCCCTGGTGTGGCGGGACGGGGACTACCAGCTGGACCTGGAGGGGCTCCGGCGGCGGCTCCTCCGCTGCGCGAGGGGACCCTTCCCCATCCGCACCATCGGCTTTCCCGCCTACACCTGGCTCCTCCTCAGCCAGATGGAGAAGGAGGGCATCCGCCTTCAGATGCCCCGCGGCTCCAAGATCACCATGGGCGGCGGCTGGAAGCAGTTTGAGGGGCAGAAGGTGGAGAAAGCGGAGCTCTACCGGCTGGCGGAGTCGGTGCTGGGCATTGCCGAGGCGGACTGCGTGGAGTTCTTCGGCGCGGTGGAGCACCCCATCCTCTACACCACCTGCCCGTATCACCACTTCCATGTGCCGGTGTACAGCCGGGTGGTGATCCGGGACGTAGACACCCTGGAGCCGGTGCCCAACGGCACGCCGGGTTTGGTGAACCTCATGACCCCCATGGTGAGGAGCGTCCCCATCCTCAGCGTCATGACCGACGACATCGGCATCCTCCACGACGCCGACACCTGCGGCTGCGGCATCCACAGCCCCTGGCTGGAGATCTTGGGCCGGGTGGGAGCCAGGGGCCTTGTGACCTGTGCCGCCGGGGCGGCGGAGTTTCTGAAGGGAGGCGAGGGCAGATGATCCTCTACCGCGGGGAACTCCACGATGACAGCGAACTCTCTGGGCTCCTGGGCCGCCTGGAATCGGACTGCCTTGCCGCCCTGGCGGGGGAGCCCCTTACGCCGGAGCTGGTGATCGCCGCCTGCGACAGCCTGGCCCGGGATATCGCCGGGGGACAGTTCGACCACCTGCTCAGGCCCTTTTTAGAGGCTTTTTCCATTCCTCAGAGCCAGCTGGACGCGGCGCTGGGGCTGTTCACCCGGGAGAGCCTCACCCGAAAGCTCCGGCTGGAGCTGGGGGAGGACCCGGAATCGGAGGACCTGCCCCACCCGGGCTTCGCCCCCATCCGGCGGCGGCGGTACCCCCTGGGCGTCCTGCTCCACATCGCTGCCGGCAACGTGGACGGCCTTCCGGCCTACAGCGTGGTGGAGGGCCTGCTGGCGGGAAATATCAACCTTCTGAAGCTGCCCTCCATGGACCACGGGGCCTCCCTCCTGCTGCTCCACGAGCTGGGGGAGCGTCAGCCCCGGCTGAAGGACTTCATCTACGTCTTTGACGTGCCCTCCACGGACCTCGCCAGCCTCTCCGCCCTGGCGGAGGTGGCCGACGGCATCGTGGTCTGGGGCGGGGACGAGGCGGTGACCGCCGCGAGACGGCTGGCCGCCCCCAACACCAAGCTCATCACCTGGGGCCACAAGCTCAGCTTCGCCTACGCAACTTCTGCCGCCACGGACGGGGACCTCTCCGCCCTGGCCCGGCACATGTGCCTCACCCGGCAGCTCCTCTGCTCCTCCTGCCAGGGGATCTTCCTGGACACGGAGGACATGGGGGCGGTGGAGGCCCTGGGGGAGCGGTTTTTCACTATACTGCAAGCAGAGAACCGGCGGCATCCGCCGGCGGATATAAACCTCCGGGCCAGGGCCGCCCTCCATCTCCGCACGGAGGAGCTGGAGGCCCACGCAAGCGGCCGCCGCATCCTCCGGGGCGGCGGGGTCAGCGTCACCGTGGCGCCGGACAGCCGGCTGGAGCTGTCCTGGCTGGGGGGCAACTGCTGGGTGAAGCCCTTGCCCCGCGAGAAGCTGCTTGCCGCCCTCAAGGGGCAGAAGGGGTACCTCCAGACCGCGGGGCTCCTGTGCGCCCCGGAGGAGCGGGAGGAACTGACCGCCCTGCTGGCCCGGGCGGGGCTGGTGCGGATCACCGAGGCCGGGGAGATGTCCCGGACCCTCCCCGGGGAGGCCCACGACGGGGACTATCCCCTCCGGGCCTACAGCCGCATCGTGGAGATGGCATAGTACCTTCTGTTAAAAAAGCCTCGCAGAGTTTCGCCGCCCGGGTGCGGCGAAAGAAAATGAAATCGTTTTTCCGGGGGCGTGTACCTCGGAAAAACACTTTGCGTCCCGTGGTTGCGCAGCCGTTGGCGGCTTTGCCGCCTTACGGATGCGGCATACCCCTTGCGGGTACGTCGCAGAGGCCGCCTGTGCGGCCCCGAGGCGCGGTACCGGGCCGAAGCTCCTTCTCAAAAAAGTGGCGTTGCCACTTTTTTGACATGCAGAGCCGGAGGGCGGCGGAACTTTCGTTCCGCCGCCCTCCGGCTCTTCTTCTATTCCTCCATGGCGGAGAGGAACTCCCCCCGGGTGTACAAAATGTTCAGCGCCTCCAGCATGGCGTTGGCAGTCATGTGCTCCGGCAGGCCCAGCTTCTTGAGCAGGGCCTGCCGCCGGGTCTGGCTGTCCTTTCCGCCGGTGAGGCCCAGGGTGTAGAGGTCCGCCTTGGTGATGGGCTCCGCTCTCTCCTCTGACGGCTGTCCGTCCTCGAAGGTGGCCCCTGCCCGCTCCAGGGCGGTGAGGAGCACCTGGGGGGGCATGCCCTCCACCCCCAGCTTCCCCTCCTTCCCCGGGGCGGCCTTCCGCCGCTCCTTGCCGTAGATATCGGGGATGTAGGCCTGCTTGAGCTGATCCTTGGGGATGGCCCCCTTGAGGAAATTCCGGATGACGAATCCTGCCCCGTCGCTGTCGGTGAGGAGGATCAGGCCCCGCTCCGCCGCCAGCCGCCGCAGCAGGGCCAGCCGCTCCCGGTCGTTGAACACGCCGAAGCCTCCGGTCTCCACCACCGTGGCCTCCACCACCTGCCTGAGGGCGTTCTTGTCGTAGCGGCCCTCCACCACGACCACTTCCCGGATGCGCCTCATGCCCGGCCCCCCTGTTCCAGCTCCATCAGCAGGAGCTTGAGCTCCTGGGCCCCGTCCACGCCGCTCACGCTCTTGATCCGCAGATCCGTCTCATAGCACCGGCGCACCGCCATGGCGCACCACGCCCGGCTCACCCGCCGGGCGTTATCCAGCAGGAGCTTGGCCGGATAGTCCGAGCGCATGTTCCACTGTTCCATGAGCCAGAACTTGTCCTTCCCCGTGTCCAGGGCCAGCCGGGCGGTATAGAGCTTGCGCAGCTCCTTGCCCATGAGGGCCAGCAGCATGAAGGGCTCCTCCTGCTGCCGGAGGAGGTCCCCCAGCACCGCCGCCGCCTTGTTGAAGTCCCCTTTGGACACCGCCCCGGTCATTTCAAAGACCTGGGCCTCCAGGATGGGGGCGGCCACCGCGTCGATATCCCCCTTGGTGATCCGCTCCCCCCGGGCGTAGGCGGAGATCTTGGCGATCTCCGGGATGAGGCTGTTCATGAGGCTGCCGCAGGTGAAGATGAGGTGCTCCGCCGTGGGCACATCGATGGTGTGTCCGGTGGCCTTGAACCGCCGGGCGACCCACTTGAGGATCTCCCCCTGGCTCTGCTCCTCAAACTTCACCGTCTGCACGTTTTTCTCCACAGCGGCGTACAGCTTCTTATAGGTTTTATTGGGCTTGTAGGCCACCTGGTCGTAGACGAACACCAGGCAGCAGTAGGGCGGCAGGTCCTCCAGGAGGGCAATGAGGATGTTCCGCTGATCCTCCGGGAGCTTATAGAGGTCCCAGTCCTCCACCTGGACCATGGTCCGCTCCGCCAGCATGGGCATGGCCTCCGCCGCCTCGGTGAGGGCCTGGGCGGTGAGGGTCTTGCCGTCCAGCTTGTGGTAGTTGAACTCCTCGAACCCGGCGGGCACCAGCTGCCGGCGCAGTTCCCCCAGGTAGTACTCCCGGAGGTAGCTCTCCTCCCCGTGGAAAATATAGGCTGTGCCCAGGGTCCCGGCGGCGAGGTCCGCCCGGAGCTGGTCATATCCGGCGTTGCCGCCGCTCTTCTTCTTTCCTGCCATGTACCTGGTTCCTCTCTCCGCCTCAGCGGTCCTCCTCCCCCACCTGGATCACGATGTTTCCCTGCAGGTCGGTGCGGTATAAGGTCATCCCCTGCCAGGCCATGCGGTCCATGGCCTCCGCTGTGGGATGGCCGAAGTTGTTTTCTCCCACGCTGATGACGCCGATCTCCGGCGTCACCGCCTCTAATAGTTCCTCGGTAGTGGCGTACTTGCTGCCGTGGTGACCCACCACCAGCACCTCGATGTCGGGCAGGTCGTAGGTCTCCACCAGGAGCTTTTCCGTGCTGCTGCCCATGTCGCCGGTGATGAGCACGTCGAAATCCCCGGCGGTGCAGAGGATGGTGAGTCCCTCCTCGTTGACGTCGCCCTCGGTGAGAGGCGGGTAGACGGTCAGCTCCGCCTCGCCCATGGCCTCACAGTACGGCTCCTCCACGTAGGTCACCGGCACGCCGTATTTCTCAGCCAGGAGCAGCACCTCCGCCTGGAGGGTCCCCTGGTCCTCATTGTCCGACAGCTGAGGCAGCAGCAGTTCCCCGATCTTCATTCGGGCCAGCAGCTCCCCCAGTCCCCCGGCGTGGTCCTCGTGGTAGTGGGTGAGGACCATCTTGTCCAAATGGTCCCAGCCGTAGGAGGCCATGGTATCCGCCACCAGCGTGCCGGGGCCCAGAGTTGTATAGAGACTGCCGCAGTCCACCAGCACCGTCTCCTCCCCGGAGTGGAGCAGGGTGGCCGCCCCCTGTCCCACGTCCACCGCCACCATGGTCAGCCGGTTGTCACCCACCGCCAGCCCCGGCAGGGACCGGGCCGCCAGGAGGCCTACCGCCGCCAGAACCACGGCGAAGGCGTACTTCCGCTTCCGCTCCCGGGAGAGGAGGCACACCACCACCAACAGGTAGCAGAACACCAGCCATGCCACCATGTGGATGCCGGTAAAGTATACCGCGTGGCCGGGAAGTTTGGCAAGGGCCCCGGCCACCGTCAGAAGATAGTTGGCCAATATCTCCGGCAGGGCCAGAAGGGGCGCCGCCGCAGGGAGTATCAGGGTCAGCGGCGTCAGCACCAGGGCGAAGCCGAAGAGGAAGGGCGCCACCCACAGCACCAGCAGGTTGGACAGCGGGGACACCAGAGATAGGTAGTGGAAATAGAGGGCGCTGAGGGGCGCGGTAAAGAGGAGGGTGCCGAGGCTCGCCGCCACGGTCCCCACCACAAAGCTCCGGACCATTTTGCCCAGCCGCCCATTTGCGGGCCACAGCGCCGCCAGGGTACGGTAGATCCGGGGCGACGCCAGCAGCAGCCCCGCCACGGAGGCGAAGGACAGCTGGAAGCTGACGGAACCCACGGCAAAGGGATTCCCCACCAGGATCACCAGGGCCGCCGCGGCCAGAGAGGTGGGCGCGTCCCCCTCCCGGCCCAGGAGCGGCGCCAGGAGGAACAGCCCTGTCATCACACAGGCCCGGATCACCGAGGGCGTGCCGCCCACCATCAGTACATAAAATAGCAGCACAGGATACCCGATGAGCGCGGTGAGCCGCCGGCGGCGGCCCAGCAGCAGGCCCATCATGCCGATGAGGAAGCCGCAGTGGAGGCCGGACACCGCCGTGATGTGGAGGAGACCCGTCTCCTCCAGGTCCGTGCGGCTCTGCTCGTCCATGTCCTCCCGCTCCCCGGTGAGGAGAGCGGTGATAAGGCCGCCCGCTTCGGGGGAGTAGCGCTCCGAGATGGCCTCCCGCAGTCCCCGGGCCAAGTGCTGGGGCAGATACCGGAGGGAGCCCGCCCGGCCCTTCTCAACGATCTCCGTATCCTCGTCGCCGTAGAGCCGCAGGAACACCCCCTGGGCGGTGTAGTAGGTGCTCTCCTCGTCTCCTACGGTCACCGCCTCGTCAAACTCCACCAGGACGGTGAGACGGTTCCCCGGCTCCAGGTCCAGAAGGTGCCGGTCACTGAAGTACACTGCCTTGCCGGGAACGCCCCGGTCCAGGACCTTTACCGTCACCTTGGCGCCGTAGTCCGTCTCCTGGGCGTAGTCCAGAAGCTCCACGGTGACGGTGTCCTCCAGTCCCGCCAGGGCCTTGGCGGAGGCGGTAAAGACCGCCTCATAGCCGGTGAACCACCCCAGGCCCAGAACAAGGCCCGCCGCCGCCAGGGGCAGCCAGCGAACTTTGGGGCCGCCCCGCTTTTGGAGGATCAGCGCCGGGAAAAGCGCCGCCGCAGCGATGATTCCCGGCACCAGCCGCCACATAGACGGCAGGAGGTACTGGCAGAGCAGCGCCCCGGCGAGAAATCCCAGCGTGAAGGATACCAGTCTGCGCATCCGCTGCCCCTCCTTCCCTGCCCGATCTCCCGCCTCAGCGGCAGGACGGGCGTTGTTTGCACGCCCTATTATAGCAAAGGCGGCGGCAGAACGCAAACGGCAGATGGGAAATGTTCCCGTTTTACATAAGGAGAGGACCGGAGGGAAAGCCCTTCCGGTCCTCTCTAAAGCACGCATCCGCGCTAGTCTCCCGCTGTGATCGCCTGATAGACCGCCTCGGTGGCGGCGCTGTCCGTGGCGTTGAAGAGCCAGATCTCCCCGTCGGCGGTCCGCAGCAGCAGCCAGGGCCCCGTCCTCGGGTCGATGCAGCAGGTGAAGCGGCCCCACTGGTCATTCTTGTACCGTCCCTTGCTGACGCTCTCCAGGGCGGTGCCCGCCACCCGGCTGGCGGCGGGCCGCTCCGTCAGAAGCTCCGCGCTCTCGATGTCCGACAGGGGCACCTGGTACTCCGTGCCGCTGTGGCGGGCCACCACCGCCGTCTCCGTCACCGTCAGCTCCACCGGGATGGCCTCCTCGTGCATGAGCCACACCCCCACCAGGGGCAGGGCCAGCAGCATCAGTACCGTCAGGCCCATGAAGATCCGGACCCCCCGCCGGGCCATATTGAAGGTGGTGTTGATGCCGGTGCGGTTGTTCACCACCAGGCGCTTGTCATGGGGGTTGTAGTAGAACATGCCCCAGATCCACTGGTCGTCCTCGTCCACATAGAAGTCCTTTCCGCTGTCGGCGGTGAGGCGCTCCTGGGCCCGGCGGACCCGGAACTCAATACCGATGGCCGCCACGACCACCACCACGCCGTACACCAGCGTCACCGCCATGGCGGCCCAGAACCACTCCAGAGTCAGGCACAGGCCCAGATTGAAAAAGCCGGTGGCCCAGGCAATCCACAGCCAGGTCCTGCCCCAGTTGTACCGGCGCAGATGGGTGAGGGCCACGGTGAGCTCCGTGTTGCCGTCCACCACCTCCGCGCGCAGCCGGAACAGCCAGCGGTAGCCCACGTAGCAGAACACCACCAGGGCCGCGTCCATGAGCCACAGCACCCACAGCTCCCGGTCCAGGGCCATGGGGATCAGGCTCAGCACCAGCGGCGGCAGGAACCACCAGGGGGAGAGCCACTTCACGGGCACCGCCGCCGCCTTCAGGTCGGACACCGTCCGGACAGACGGCTCTCTGCGCCAGCCCCGCTCCTCCTTGATGCGCCGCAGGGCCCTGTTGGTGCGTACAAAGGGGATCTGGGGCAAAACCATGGCCAGGAGCAGCCAGAAGGACCAGAGGATGAACTGGGCGGAAAAGCGAGGGATGAACAGGCAGGGTACGATGACCGCCAGCAGCAGGACGCTCACCCACCCCAGCTGCCGCCGGTAGCGGCGGAGGACCGCCTCCACCTCCGGGTCCTGCCGGGCCTCGTAGGGCAGAGTGGCCCCCACCACGATGTTCTTCTTCCACTTGGCCTCATTGCGCAGCAGCACATACAGAAGCGGCACCATCCAGATGATGCAGCCCCACAGGATCAGGCTCCCCACCATGTCAGTCCACCTCCTCGTCGCACATCTTCTCACACAGCCGCAGGATCTCCTCCCGGCTCAGCCCCGCCAGCCGCAGCTCGCACAGCCGCAGCCGCAGGCCCCTCACCGTCTCCTCCGGCACCACAGGTACCTGCGCATCACGCGGCCTGACCATGACCCCGGCGCGGCGGTCGGCGGCCACATACCCCTCCTGCCGCAGAAGCTGGTAGGCTTTGCTCACCGTCATGGTGTTGACCCCCAGGTCCTCCGCCAGGGCCCGGGTGGCGGGCAGCCGTTCCCCGGGGGACAGCCGCCCTCCGGCGATGCCCACTACGATCTGGTTGCGGATCTGCTGGTAGATGGGGACCTCGCTGTCAAAATCCAGCGTCAGCAGCACGGGACCACCTCCTTTTTGTATTATTTATTATAATACAGATAATACAAACCGTCAAGAGGCTCAAAAAAATATTGACATTCCCCGCAAGCTGGTTATAATAGTCCGTGCTGGTGTCAAGACACCTGCCTATACCAATTTTACCGCCAACGAATGAGGTGGATTCATTATGGACAAGATCAAAGCTTTTCTCAAGCGCAAGGACATCGTCATCTCCGGCAAGCGCTACGGCATTGACGCCCTGGGGGCTATGGCACAGGGCCTCTTCTGCTCCCTCCTCATCGGCACCATCCTGGACACCCTGGGCAAGCAGCTGGGGATCGAATTCCTGGTCACCGTGGGTGGCTACGCCTCCGCCATGAGCGGCGCGGCCATGGCGGTGGCCATCGGCTACGCCCTGAAGGCGCCGCCCCTGGTGCTCTTCTCCCTGGCCACCGTGGGCTACGCCGCCAACGCCCTGGGCAGCACCACCCTGGCGGGCGAAAAAGGCGCCGGCGGCCCCCTGGCGGTGCTGTTCATCGCCATCATCGCCGCGGAGCTGGGCAAGGCGGTGAGCAAGGAGACCAAGATCGACATCCTGGTCACCCCCCTGGTGACCATCCTGGTGGGGGTGGGCCTCTCGGCCTGGTGGGCCCCGGCCATCGGCACCGCCGCCTCCGCCGTGGGGGACTTCGTCAAGTGGGCCACCATCCTCCAGCCCTTCTGGATGGGCATCCTGGTGTCGGTGGTCATCGGCGTGGCGCTGACCCTGCCCATCTCCTCCGCCGCCATCTGCGCCGCCATCGGCCTGACCGGCCTTGCCGGGGGCGCGGCCGTGGCGGGCTGCTGCGCCAACATGGTGGGCTTCGCGGTGATGAGCTTCCGGGAGAACCGCTGGGGCGGCCTCATCAGCCAGGGCCTGGGCACCTCCATGCTGCAGATGGGCAACATCGTGAAGAATCCCCGGATCTGGCTACCCGCCATCCTCACCTCCGCCATCACCGGCCCTCTGGCCACCTGCCTCTTCCATTTTGAGATGAACGACCCCTCCGGCGGCGTGGCCTCCGGCATGGGCACCTGCGGCATGGTGGGCCCCATCGGCGTGTACGCCGGATGGGTCAACGACGTGGCCACCGGGGCAAAGGCCGCCATCACCGGCATGGACTGGCTGGCCATGGCCCTGATCTGCTTCATCCTTCCCGCCGTCCTCACCTGGGCCTTCGGCCTGGTCCTGCGCCGGATGGGCTGGATCAAGGAGGGGGATCTCACCCTGTAACGGCCGTCCCCTTTCGCGCAAAGACCGCCGTCAAAGGCTAACGTGCCTTTGACGGCGGTCTTCCATTTTCCGCGGCCTCCGGAGACGGCGGCCACATCTTTCACGTCACGTCTCCGGCCCCTCCTCCGCCTGGGGATTGAGAAACACGGAGGCCAGAAACATCCCCTCCTCCCAGCGGAAATCCGCTGTGCCGCCGTAGCGCCCGGCGATATAGCGGATGGACTGGGTGCCGATGCCGCTGCCCTCCCGCTTGTGGGAGAGCAGAACGCCGTCCTCCCGGATCTGAGGCGGTGTGGGGGCGGAATTGTCCACCACGATGGTAATGGCGTGGGTTCCGTTGATCCGGACAGCCGCCCGGATATAGGGCTCCGTCTGGCCCTCGCAGGCTTCCTGGGCGTTCTCCAGGAGGTTCCCCAGCACCACGCACACATCCGGTTCCGCCGCCGCCAGGGTATCCGGCAGGTCCACCTGGAAGGTGAAATCGATCTTCTCCTGGGCAAAACACCCGGCGTAGTGGTTGAGCAGCATGTTCACCGCGTAGTTGCCGCAGTAGCGGTGCAGGGTATCCGGCGGCATCGTCTCCGACTGGGCCCGGAGATACTCCCGCAGCGCAGTCTCATTCCCTGTCTCCAGATAGGAGCGGATCACGTTCTGGTGCTGCCGCAGATCGTGGCGGGCCCGGCGGATCTCCTCCATATGGGTCCGAAGCTGGGCGTACTGGGTCCGCTGGAGGGCCAGGATTCGTTCATTCTGCCGTGCCTGCTCCTCCAGGACCGCCCGCTGCCGCAGCTCATCCATGGCCTGGAGCAGCATGGCGTACACCACCAGCATGCAGACCATCAGGCTCAGACGGGCGATGAGGAAGGCCATGCTCTGGGTGTTGCTGTCGTCAAAGGCGTCGGTGTAGAGCAGCACCGCGACGGTGGTCAGGGTTGGGATCAGCCAGATGATCCGCCACAGCTTGGGGGCGTCGGACAGGTAGACCTGCCTGGCTGTCCTGCGGAAATAGTGCAGCAGCCACGGCAGCGTCAGGACCAGCAGCACCACGCAGATCGTGCTGCTGGTCCTGGACTGCGCGTCGGCTTTCCACAGCCGTACCGCCATAAAGGAGGCGATCCCCCGGACCACGATCAGGTAGTCCAGCACCAGCACATAGGTAAACAGCAGTTTGAAATGGTTGACCCTGATGAGAAAACAATAGATCAGGGCCCCGGAAAACGAAAAGAGGAACTCTATCCCCCGGATGCTCTGCCCCGCTTGCAGGTAGCCGTACACCACCCACATCTTCAGCAGGATGTTGGCGCAGGCCAGAGCCGCCGCCAGTTTTTTGGAGCGCCACGGGAAGTCCCAATACTGGAAAAAAACAATAATATGGCAGGGCAGAGAGGTGCACAGCACATACAGCAGCGGCTCCATCAAAGCTCCCTCCTCACCCTGGCAAAGCATCGCTCGGCATAGGACCGCTCCAGCTCCGACCGGCGGCGCCGGCTCACCGGCAGGGTATCCCCGTTCTCTATGGTCACCACCTGGGCGCTCAGGGCCGCCACCGCGTCCAGATTGAGCACGATCCCCCGGTGGCATTCAAAAAACCGTCCGTCCTGGGGCAGCAGGGGCTTGAGCTGCTCCATGGACATCCGCAGCACGTGAACGCCGTCCCGGGTGTGGAGGGCCATGTCGTGGTCCAGCACCTCCGCGTAGAGCATCTCTCCCGCCGGCAGCCGCAGCGGCGACCCTGCGGAGGAGAAATCCAGCACCGCGTCCCGGCGGAGGCGGCGCGCCAACCGTTCCATAAGCCGCTGGAAGCGGCTCTCGCTCTCCTCCTTCAGAAGGAACCCCGCCGCCTCCACCTCGTAGCCCTCTACAGCATAATCCGCCTCGGTGGTGACGAATACCAGCAGGGCGTCCCGGTCCACCTGCCGCAGCCGCCGGGCGGTTTCGATGCCGTCCAGACCGCCCATGAGGATGTCCAGGAACACCACGTCGTAGCGTCCCGGGGTCAGGTCCGCCAGCAGTTCCTCCCCACCGGAAAACACCGTCACCTGCCAGGGGAGCCCCCGGCAGGCGGCGTAGCCCAGCACCTTGGCCCTGACCGTCTCCCGGTCCCGGGCCAGGTCGTCCACCACCGCAATATTGACGGTATTCCTCACAAAAGCACCCCCTGATCTCTTCTATCTCTTGTCATCCCCAAACCGCTTGCGGCAAAAATGGACCGCTTGCGGCAGGACAGTTGCGCCGCCGGCCTCCGGCATGGTACGCTGATAGGGACCACAGGCCGACCGCGCAATCGCGGGTCGGCCTGGACCTTTGTCCGCGCCAAGGCGCGGCGGCGCCGGGCTACCCGGACCGCGAACCTGCCGGAGAGGAGGCCGCCCATGTCGGTCATTTCCCTGTATACCACCAACCCCAAAATTCAGGCATCACTGACGGACCTGCTGGACCAGCTGGACCAGGAGGGGCCGGAACCCGTACGCACCGAGGGCTTCACCAGCTTCAGCGCCTTCCTGGACAGCGGGCGGCGGAACCCCCGCCGGATCCTGCTGCTGGCCCAGGAGGGAACCAAGGGTGTGGAGCTGGCCGCCGCCGCCGCGGAGGAGTGTCCCGAAAGTCCCCTGGTGTGGTTCTCAGACCTGGACTTCGCCCTCTTCTCCTACCGGCTGGAGGTGGACCACTTCGCCCTGCTGCCGGGCACTGCGGAGAACCTCCGGGCCGCCCTGCGTAGCTGCGGCCGGCGGCACAAGGCTCGGGCCGCTCCGCTGCCCGCAGAAAAGGCGGCGCTCTTCCGGGCGGAGCCGCCTCCCCGAAGCCTGCGGCAGAGACTTTGGGAACGATGGAAATCCCTGTGGGACCGACATCAATAACTCTTAATATAAAGCAGTATAGCACAAATGATTCATCAGGTCAAAGCGCTGTTGGGCGCAACGCAAAGATTCCGGGAAGCGGGCCGGTCTCCGAAAGACCGCGCCGACTTCCTTTCAACAAACTTGAATTGAGGATGAGAGTATGAAAAAAGAACGCATCAGCTACACCCAAGTGGTATGGGAAATCACCCGACTGCTCCAGGAGGCGGAATCCCTGGAGGACGCCCTGCGCACCAGCCTGGGTGAGGTGGTCAAAGCGGTGGGGGCCGAGGCCGGCACCATCTGGTTCTACAACTCCGCCGGGGACCAGCGGATCTACCCCTCCTTCACCATCGGCGGGGCGGACCTCACCGGCATGAGCCTGGCCTCCGGCGAGGGCATCGCCGGCACCGTGGTGGCCGAGGGCAAGACCACCGTGGTAAAGGACTGCCAGAAGGACGCGCGCTGGGCGGGCCGCTTCGACGCGGCCACCGGCTTTGTCACCCGCTCCATGGTGTGCGTGCCCCTTATCAACAAGTATGAGACCATCGGCTGCATCCAGATCATCAACAAGAAGGACGGCTCCCTCTACGACGACGCCGACGTGGAGCTGTGCGAGAACCTGGCCATGCTCACCGCCATCGCCATCGACGGCAAGGGGCTGAACCTGGGCTTTGCCGAGGAGAAGAAGGCCATCATCTCCCTGCGGAACGTCACCAAGACCTTCGGCGCCGGGGAGACCCAGATCCAGATCCTCAAGGGCGTAAATCTGGACGTCCGGGAGGGAGAGTTCCTGGTGATCCTGGGCGAGTCCGGCTGCGGCAAGTCCACTATGCTCAACATCATCGGCGGCATGGACCAGCTCACCGGCGGCACCTTCCTCTTCGACGGGGAGGACTACTCCCACGCCGACGACAAGACCCTCACCATGTACCGGCGCAACGCCGTGGGCTTTATCTTCCAGGCCTACAACCTGATGCCCACCCTCACCGCCAAGGAGAACCTGGACTTCATCGGCGAGCTGTGCGAGGACCCCATGGACGCGGAGAACGCCCTGGACCGTGTGGGCCTCCTGGGGCGCAAGGACAACTACCCCGCCCAGATGTCCGGCGGCCAGCAGCAGCGGGTGTCCATCGCCCGGGCCCTCATGAAGAAGCCCCGGGTGATCCTGGCCGACGAGCCCACCGCCGCCCTGGACTATGAGACCAGCATCGAGGTCCTCACCGTTCTGGAGGAGGTCATCAAGGCGGGCACCACCATGCTGATGGTGACCCACAACGAGGAGATCGCCAAAATGGCCAACCGGGTGATCCGGATGAAGGGCGGCGTGGTGGCCGAGATCATCGTCAACCGCCACCCGGCCGCAGCGAAGGAGTTGGTGTGGTAATGAAAAGGACCAAGTGGAAGCACCTTGTGCGCAGTATCCGCAAGGGAGGCGTGTCCTACCTGGCGGTGGCGGTCATCGCCGCGGTGAGTATCTCCATTTTCCACGGCTTCCAGTCCTCCGGCAACGCCATCCTCCAGCAGGCGGACCGCTACTTCAATGAGAACAACCTGGAGACCCTGGAGATCGCCTGCGCCAACGGCATCACCCAGGAGGATATCGACGCCATCGCCTCCTGGGAGGGCGTGACGGCGGTGGAGGGCGGCTACACCGACTCCGTGCTCCTGCTGCGGGAGAACGACCGCATCCTGGTCCAGGCCCGCTCCCTCCTGGACACCATCAATCAGCCCACAGTGGTGGAGGGCGTCCTGCCCGCCGCCGCCGATGAGGCGGCCATCGAGGAGAACATGGCCCAGGAAGAGGGCATCCAGGTGGGTGACACCATCGTCCTGGAGCAGGACGGCTGCCTCACCGGGGACACCTTCACCGTCACCGCCATCGTCAACATCCCGGTATACAGCTGCGTGAGCCTGCTGGACGCCCGGGGTACCGGCGACGCGGGCCTAGGCTCCAATGAGTACTACGTGTGTCTCACCGAGGACGCCTTCGACCCCGATTATTATAGCAACTGTTATACCGCCGCCTACATCGACAGCAGCGTCCTGGACGGGACCTACTACTTCTCCGACGCCTATGAGAGCGGCGAGGCCGCCTACCTGGCGCAGCTGGAACCCCTGGCCCAGGAGCGGGCCGCCCTGCGCTACGAATCCCTCCAGGCGGAGGTGGACGAGGAGCTCTCCGACGCCCGGGCCGAGATTGAGGACGCCCAGGCGGAGATCGACGAGAACGAGGAGAAGCTGGCCGACGCCCGGGCCGAGATCGCCGACAGCGAGCAGTCCCTTGCCGACGCCCGGACCGAGATCGCCGACAAGGAGGCCGAGCTGGAGGATGCCAAGGCCGACCTCGCCCAGGGCGAGGCGGACTACGCCGATGGCCAGCGGCAGTACAACCAGCAGAAGAACACCCTGGACAGCGCCCGGTCCCAGCTCAACGACCAACTGACGGCCATGGGGCTCCCCACCGACCTGAGCCAGGCCCTCACTGCCCTCTCGGCCTACGGGGACGCCGGCGCGCCTCTGGTGGCCGCCATCCAGGAGTACCAGGCCGGCGAAAGCCAGCTTGCCGCCGCCAAGGCCCAGCTGGACGCCTCCGCCTGGCAGCTGAACAGCGCCCGGGCGGAGATCGCCGACGGCGAGGAGGCGCTGGACGAGGCCAAGACAGAGCTGGCCGACGCCGAGCAGGAGCTCTCCGACGCCAAGGCGGAGATCGCCGACAGCGAGCAGGAGCTGGCCGATGCCAAGGCGGAGATCGCCGACGCCCGCGAGGAGTTGGCCGACGCCGAGGCGGAAGCCGCGGACCTCCAGCTGGAGGACTGGATCCTTTCCGGCCGAGAGAACGTGGGCGACGTGCGCAGTCTGTCCATCATCGTGGACACCATCCGGGGCCTCAGCGTCGTCATGGCCCTCCTCTTCCTGCTGGTGGCGGTGGTGATCTGCTTCTCCGCCATCACCCGGGTCATCCGGGAGCAGCGGGTGCTCATCGGCGCCCAGAAGGCCCTGGGCTTCACCGCCGGCGAGGTGTTCAAGCACTACACCTTCTACAATCTCTCCTGCGCCGTGCTGGGCATCCTCCTCGGCTGGTTCCTGGCGGTGACCACAGTGGAGACCATGTCCCTGGGCATCTTCGCCCCCAAGTTCCGCATCGGTACGATTTCCCTGGCCTTTACCTGGTCCACCGCCCTGATCACCGCGGTGCTGTGCCTCGCGGTGTTCCTCATCGCCACCTTCGTCACCTGCTCCAAGATGGTGAAGGAGCCCGCCATCGACCTGCTGCGGGGCGATGCGCCCACCCGAGGCAAGCGGCTGTTCTTTGAGAAGTGGGGCTTCTACCAGAAGATGAACCTCTACTCCCGCACCATGGTGAAGAACGTCCTCAGTGACAAGGGCCGCATGATGACCACCATGGTGGGCGTCATGGGCTGCACCGCCCTGCTGGTGGCCTGCTTCTCCATGAAGCTGGGTATCCAGAACGCCTCCAGAACCCACTTTGACCACTATGCCTCCTACGACTACCGGCTGGTGGTGGACAGCGAGACTGGCTCGGCGGAGGACTTCTCCGCTCTGCTGGATCAGGAGGGCATCTCCCACACCCTGATCCAGGATAAGCTGAAAAACTTCCGCACGGTGGGCGGCAGATGGGAGAGCACCCATGTGGTGACCGTCTCCGACGCCGGGGACCTGGTGGGCTTCATGGCCCTCACCGACATCTCCACCGGAGAGGAGCTCCAGGTCCCCGCGGACGGGGTCCTGGTGTCCCGCCGGGCGGCGGAGGAACTGGATCTCTCCGTAGGCAGCACCATTGAGCTGATGGCGGAGAACGGCGAAGCCAAGGAGGCCGTCGTCTCCGGCATCATCGAGCACTATCTCGCCTACCACCTGATCGTCACCAGCAGCACCTACTATGAGGAGGTCATGGGCGAGAGCGCCGATCCCTGCGTGTTCCTTCTCCAGGGGGATGTGTCCGGCCTGGCGGACAAGGTCCAGACCATGGACGGCTTCCTCTCCCTGCGGGACAACAGCGAATATGACCGCTCCGGCAGTGAGCTGGACATGGTCATTGCCATCTGCACCATCCTCTCGGCGGTGATGTCGGTGCTGGTGCTCCTCAACCAGATCTCCATGTACATCTCCCGCAAGGCCAGGGAGCTGGCCGTCATGCGGGTCAACGGCTACACCATGAGCCAGACCAAGGCCTACGTGTACAAGGACAACATCGTCCTCATCATCCTGGGTCTGCTGGTAGGCTGTCTCTTCGGCGTGTTCATGGCCTATGTGAGTATGCGGGTCATTGAGGCCGGGGCGGAGCACTACGTCCGCTCCCCCAATCTCATCGCCTGCCTGCTGTCCTGCGCCATCATGGCGGTGTTCGCCGTGGTGGTGAACATCATCGCCCTGCGGAAGATCAACCACCTGAGCCTCACCAATGTCAGCTCCAACTAAAGCCCACCGGCGGCTCACACATACGGAAGGGAGGACCGGAATGAATCACACCATGGCGGTCAAGCTCCTGGGGGTCCGGGGGACCCTGCCCGTCCACGGGCCGGAATTTGCCCTGTTCGGCGGCGGCACCAGCTCCGTGCTGGTCCGCGCCGGAGGGGCGACCATCGTCCTGGACGCCGGCACCGGCCTGAGCAGCCGGGCCTGGAATGCCTTTTACCCCGAAAAAGCGTGCTCCCTGCTCATCACCCATGCCCACGTGGACCATCTCATGGGCTTCCCGGTATTTTCCCCCCTCTTTGATCCGGCCTGCGCCTGCGACGTGTACCTGCGGACCCGGGAGGGGCACACCGCCCGGGAACAGATCGAGGCCCTGATGGCCCCGCCCCTCTGGCCCATCCGCACCGCCACCCTGGGGGACCACGTCCGCTTCCACGACGTGCCGAAGACGTTCTCCGTCGGGGCGGTCCGGGTGGACACCCTGGAGTCCCGCCACCCCGGCGGCTCCACCCTCTACAAGCTGTCCCTGGACGGCGTTTCCCTGGTGTACGCCACGGACTACGAGCCGGAGAGCTACGCCCCCGCCGACTTCTGCGCCTTCGCGGCGGGCTGCTCCCTGCTGCTGCTGGACGCCCAGTACACCCCGGAGGAGTACGCCCGGACCCGGGGCTTCGGCCACTCCACCATCCCCCGCAGCGCCGCCATTGCCCGCTCCTGCGGCGCGCAGCGCACCATTTTCATCCACCACGACCCCAGCCGCACGGACCCCCAGCTCCTGGCGCTGGAGGAGGCCGTCCGGCGGGAGGACCCCCGCATCAGCTTTGGCCGGGCGGGAGAGGAGGTCACGCTATGAATTATCCCATCATCCGAAAAGGCCGGGGCCCCATGGCCCTGGTCATGGCCCTGGTCATGGCCCTCATACTGGCCCTGAGCCTCAGCGCCGGGGCCCTGGCGGCGGATACCGCCTCCGGCACGGACCTGCGGCTGACGGCCACCGAGGGCACCGTCACATTGAAGAATCTCAGCGGCAAAGCCCTGTCCGTCCGGGAGGACATGAAGCTCTACAGCGGCTACACCCTCACCACCGCCGCCAAGAGCTACGCT
>CALWYI010000012.1 GCA_944385715.1 uncultured Oscillospiraceae bacterium
TTCTGGGCCCAGTTCGACCCCTACACCATGAACACCATCCTGGTGCCCAACGCCGTGATGCTGGACATGCTGAAGATGGAGGAGTTCCAGAATCCTCTCACCGGCCTCAACTTCCAGGGCACCGGCACCCTGGCCTCTCCCCTGGGGGCCACGCTCCTGCGCACCAGCGCCATGCCCGAGGGCAAGCTCATCGGCCTGGACCGCAACTACGCCCTGGAGATGGTCAGCGCCGGCGAGGTGATGGTGGAGTATGACAAGCTCATCGACCGGCAGGTGGAGCGGGCCGCCATCACCAGCATCTCCGGCTTTGCCAAGCTCTACGCCGACGCCGGGAAGGTCCTCACCATCTGATAGGGCGCCCGGCAACACCCGGCCTGCCGACCGGTCCCCTGAGACCGGGGGCAGGCATGCTGAAAGGAAGCGTAGCACATGCATGAAACCATTCTTTCCCTGGCCGAGGCCATCGTCTCCCCCTCCGACCAGGAACAGCCCCTGCTGGAAAGTCTGTGCGTCTGCGCCGAAGCGCAGATCGCCGGACGGCTGGCCCGTGGAGTAACCCCCGAAGGCTGCGCCGAGACCTTCACCTGTGCCGCCGCCCTGCTGGCGGCGGCGGGACTCCTCTCCTGCCGGGGGGCGGGCGGCACGGAGCAGTTCACCGCCGGGGAGGTGAGCCTCCGCTTCAGCGGCGACACCGGCGGCGCTGCCGCCGCCCTCCAGCGCCAGGCGGAGGCCATGATGGCCCCCTACTGGCAGGATGACGCCTTCGCCTTCCGGGGGGTGAAGGGATGACCGGCACCTTTGACCTGCTGCTCTCCCGCTACGGGCAGAGCGTCACGCTCACCCCCGCCGCCACCGGGGCGGACATGGCCCTGCAGGCCTTTGTCCAGCCCATTTTAAAGCGGGAGGAGGACCTGCCCCTGGTCCCCTCCCCCCTGGGGGCTGTCAGCACGGAGCGGTGGCTGTACCTGGGCGGAGGCAACCAGCCCCTCTCCCCCGGCGATCGGGTGGACACGGGAGCGCTGGCCCTGGTGGTCCAGGAGGCCCGGACCGTATACTGGCGGGACCAGCCCTTCTACCAGTGGGCCATACTGCGCAGGCGGAAGGAGGCGGCGGAATGAACCGAGGACTGGAACAGGTCCGGGACGCTGTCGCCGCCGCCCTGGAACAGGCGGGGCTGGCCGTATGCCCTGCCTTCTCCCCCGGCTGGGCCAAACGGTACGCCGTCCCGGTGGCCGCCGTGGGCCTGCGCTCCGGCGAGAGCCGCAGCGACGCCTTCAACAGCTACCTGGGCCGGCAGCTGGACCCGGATACCCAGGCCCCTCAGGAGCTCTACGGCATGCGGCTGGACATGACGCTGTCCCTGGACATCTACGCCCCCGCGGACAGCGGCGCCGCCGGGTGCGACCAGGCCCTGGGCATCCTTCATCAGGTCATGCTGGAGGGACTCCCCTCTGGCCTGCGGCCCACGGAACTGCGCTGGGAGGAGGCGGAGTGGGATGAGACCACCGCCATGTTCCTGCGCAGGGGCAGCTTCTCCTGCAGCGCCTACTTTGTGGCCACCGCCACTGAGGAGGGCGTGTGGCTCACCGATTTTATTCTGAAAGGTGTGGTAACCAAATGAGCAACATCATCATTCACGAGCGACCCGGCGTATATTCCTCCTACGACACATCTACCGTAATCCGCGGCGGACGGGCGGTGCGGACCATCGGCGTGGCCGCCAAGGCCACCGCCGGCACGCCCAACGTCCCTGTGACCCTCACCAGCTATGAGGGCGGCCTCTCCGCCTTCGGCGAGGACGCCGCAGACTCCCCCGGCATGTCCGCCATCCTGGGCCTGCTCTTTGAAAACGGGGCCTCCACCGTGGTGGCCGTATCCGTAGACGAAGACGACGACTACGCCGCCGCTTTCGCCGCCCTGGAGGCCATGGACAACATCCAGATCGTGGTGTGCGACAGCGGCGAGGAATCGGTGCAGGAGGACCTCCTGGACAGTCTGAACACCGCCTCCGCCACCCGGCGGGAGCGCATCGCCGTGGTAGGCATGAGCGGCGCCAGCACCACGGAGCTCACCACCCGGGCGAAGGCTCTCAACAGCGAGCGGATGGTGCTGGTGGGCCCCGACGTGCTGGACCAGTCCGGCGCGAAACTCTCCGGCATCTTTGCCGCCGCCGCAGTGGCCGGCGCCATCGCCGTCACCTCCGATCCCGCGGTGCCCCTCAACGGCACCGCTCTGAAGGGCCTGGGCGGCGTGGACACCCTCTACAATGACAATGAGATCGATCTTCTGGTCCGGGGCGGCGTAACGCCTCTGGAGGCGGTGGGCGGCACGGTTTCCCCGGTCCGGGGCATCACCACCCGCACCACCACCGGCGGCGCCGCGGATATTACCTGGCGGGAACTGACCACCATCCTGGTGGTGGACGACGTGATCCCCTCCATCCGCGCCAGCCTCCGCAGCCGCTTCAGCCGCACCAAGAACACCGCCCAGACCCGGGGCGCTATCCGCTCCCAGGTCATCGTGGAGCTGGAGAACAAGCTGCGCGCGGAGATCATCGACAGCTACGGCGAGGTGGAGGTGTCCGTCTACGAGGACGACCCCACCGTGTGTCTGGTGGAGTTCAGCTTCGCCGTGGCCCACGGTCTCAACCAGATCTATCTCACCGCCCACATCACCATTTAATTGAGGAGGCATTGACATGGAGGTAACGGGATTCCCTACCAGCTGCGACATCTATCTGGAGCTGGAGGGCAAAAAGGTGGCGGTGGTCCAGAGCTACACCGCCAAGGCCACCAAGACCAGCCAGGTGGTGGAGGCCTTCGGCGAGAGCGAGCCGGTGGCCACCATCAACGGCCAGAACAAATATGTATTGGAGCTGACAAGGCTCTACGCCACCGATGAGGCCATCAGCGACGGCATCGACTTCTTCTCCCTAGCCAACTTCTCCCTGGTGATCTGCAAGCCCGACCGGAAGGTCATCTACAGCGGCTGCCAGTGGAGCGCCATTCAGGAGGAGGGCAAGGTGGGCGCCATGGTGGCGGAGAAGGTAACGCTCATGGCCACCAGCCGCATCGAGGTCGCCGCCTGATGGCCGATCACGTCCAGCTGAGCATTCAGCTGCCTCTGGAGGAGCTGGGCCGCTTCTCCCGCCTTGTGGAGCAGCTCCAGCAGATGATGGCCGCCGCAGAAGCCCGCAGCGGCAGCGCAGAGCGGGAGACGGCGGACACCCCCGCCTTTGACCCCGTCCGATTTCAGGAGCTCATGAGACGGGAGCTCTCTCTCAGGGAGCAGGCTTCGCCCGGAGACGCCGCCATACAGCCGTCCCCCGGCGCGCCCAAAGAGACGGTCTCGGCTTCCCCGGTCCCAGCTTCCCCGGTCTCAGCTTCCCCGGCCCCGGCGGATCTGTCCGACGCGGAGGAACCCCCCGCCGCTCTGGCGGAGATCTCTCCCCTGCCCACGCAGTCTGCCGCCCGGGCGGACGCTCTCTCCGTCCTTCCGGAAGCTCCGCAGGCGCGGCAGGATCTCCTGCCCGAACGCCATGCGCCCGCGGCGGATGTTCCCGCCGCAGAGAGCGAACCCGCTCCCCGGCCGCTGCTTCCCGCTGCGGAGAAGGAGGCTGAAGGGCCGGCCGCGCCCCCCGTCCGGAAAGGGGAAATGGCGCCTCTGGCGGACCCGCCCGCTGCAGAAGGAGAGATATTCCCTCTGGCAGATCCTCCCGCCGCAGTGGGGGAGGTGTCGCCCCTGGCGGACCCGCCCGCCGCGGTGGGGGAGGTGTCGCCCCTGGCGGACCCGCCCGCCGCAAAGGGTGAGGTATTCCCCCTGGCGGACCCGCCCGCCGCAAAGGGTGAGGTATTCCCCCTGGCGGACCCGCCCGCCGCAGAAGGCGAGGTATCGCCCCTGGCGGACCCGCCCACTGCGGGCGGCGGGAAATCCGCTCTGCCGGAGATTCCCGCCCCACAGATTCGGGAGATCCTGCAGGGTCCCGATATTCCCACAGCGGAGCCGGAAGAGATCGAATTCTCCCCGGAGCTGTCCGCCCGGAGCCAGATAAACACGGAGGAGGGGGAGCTTCCCCCTCCTCCCGGCAGCGAAGCCCGGGAGGCCGTCTTTCAGGAGCTCACCGCCCCGGTGGCGGGATACTATCCGGAGGTCCAGCTGCCGGAGGCCCCCGGCGGGGCCTGGAGCGGCGTGCGGGAGGAGCTGACCTACTCCGGCCCCGCTCCCCTGACGGCAGAGGCGGTATCCCTGGCCTTCCAGCGGGACGACCGGCGCTACGACAACGGCTTTCCCCTGTACTGACGGAGGTGAATACCCATGCTTCTGACCCCTATGCGCTACAAGGACTACGTATGGCCCCACAACCCCGCCACCTACTCCATCACCTACGAGCGGCAGGTGGCCCTCCACAAGGTGCCCTTCGGCCGCTACTACATGCAGGACCTGGGGCAGAGCTGCCGGGTGATGCGGGGAGAGGGCGTGTTCTACGGCGAGGGCGCTTACGACGAGTTCAAAAAGCTGGCCACCGTGTTCTACGGCGGCGGCGCGGGGCTGTTGATTCACCCCGTGTGGCAGATCTCCAATGCCTACTTCACATCTCTCAGGCTGGAGCAGGAGCCCCTGCCGGACTACGTCCGCTACAGCTTCACCTTCCATGAGAGCTATGACGAATACGACGCCTCCCTGGCCGCCGCCCCATCCGCCGGCAGCGCCCCGGCGGAAAGCGGCGCAACAGCCGTCACCTGCACCGTCGCCAGCGGCGACACCCTGTGGGGGATCGCCATGACCTACGACGTGGCCCTGGAGAGTCTGCTGGAGGCCAATCCGGGCATCAAAAACCCCAATTTCATCCAGGTGGGCGACCAGGTGGTGATCCCATGCTGACCATGGAGCTGACCACCTGGAGCGGCCAGAGCTGCCGTCTGCCCACCCTGCTGAGCTGGACCCTCACCTACACCGGCGGCGTGCCCTGCGACAGCATGACCGTCTGCTGCCCCTACGATGAGAGCATGGCGGAGGTGCTGCCCAACGCTACCCGGTTCACCGCCCTGCAGGATGGGGCAGTCATGCTGCGGGGCGTTATTGACGCCTACGAGATCTCCCTTTCGAGCCAGGGACTGCTGGTGACGCTGGAGGGCCGGGGCATGGCGGCCCTGCTGATGGACAACGAGTCCGAGGCGCTGACCTACGGCAATGCCACCCTGGCGGATATTCTCCGCAACCACGTGGAGCCCTACGGCATCGCCGTGGAGAGCAGCGGCAGCCTCTCCGGCCGCAACTACGCCGTCGTCTCCGGCTCCAGCCAGTGGAAGGCGCTCCGGGGCTTTACCCACCGCTTCGGCGGATTTGACCCCTACTTCACCAGGGACGGCTCCCTGGTGGTCCTCCCCCTGTGGGGCAGCGGCGGCGCCCTGACCGTGGACAGCGCAGCGCCCCTGACATCCCTGCGGTGGCGGGAGGACCGCTACGGCGTCATCTCCGAGGTGCTGATCCAGGACAAGGTCCAGGACATCAGCCACCGGGTGATCAACGAGGAATTTGTCCAACGGGGCGGCTGCCGCCGCCACGTTCTCTATATGCCCCGCAGCACCGCCGACGAGCGGCGCTATACCGGCGAATACCAGATCGAGCAGTCCGCCCTGGACCAACTGGCCGTCACAGTGGAGATGGCCCTCCCCTTCGTCGCCTTTCCCGGAGACCGGGTGAGTCTGAACCTCCCCTGGCTGGGACCGGGCAGCGCCTACGACGTGGTGGAGAGCCGGTGCAGAATGGACGAGGCGGGGGAACGGACGGAGATCGTATTGAGCAGGAGGTAAGAAACCATGTGGCTATCCAGAAAATTCTCTGCCTACCAGGCCGTCCAGCAGGAGAGCACTGCGGCCGACATGGGCGTGACCACCATCGGCGGCGGCAGCGCCGCAGTGGTGACCCGGGGCGAGCAGCGGAGTCTCACCGCCTTCTCCCCCGGCGGCGTGGTGTGGCAGCCCACCGCCGGCGACACGGTGCTGGTAATCAAAGGCGGCGTGGGCTGTCAGGAGCGGTGCATTGTGGGGGCGGATACCTCCGAATTTACGCCGGAAGGCATGGCGGAGGGGGAGCTGTTTCTCTACTCCACCGGCGGAGCCACCGTCCACCTGAAAAATGACGGCAGCATCGCCGTCAAGGGCAACGTCTCCCTGGAGGGAAATCTGGAGGTAAAGGGCGATATGAGCCTGACAGGCGACCTGGATATCACCGGCGATGTGCAGCTGACCGGGAACCTGGATCTCCAGGGCGACACGCAGCTGACCGGGAAAACAAGAGTATCCGGCGAGCTGGTGATCAACGGCCTCCTCTGCCCCGCCTGCGGCGCCTGAGACAAAAGGAGCAACCTTATGGAAATCAAGCTTGTACAGGGGGACTACGTCCCCGACGGTCTGGGCGGCATCCAGCGGTGCAAGGGCAAGGACGCGCTGCTGCAGCGGGTCCTCTTCCGGCTCACCGCCCGCCGGGGCGGCTTCCCGCTTCTGCCCCGGCTGGGCAGCCAGCTGTATCTGCTGAGCCGGGAGAGCGCCGCCAGCCGGGCCTCCGCCGCCATGAAATTTGCCGCGGAGGCCCTGGCCGACGAGGATGTGACGGTCACGGACGTGACCCTCTCCCCCCTGGGGGAGGGCCGCATCCAGGTGGCGGTTATGCTGGACTACCGGGGGGAGGACCTGTCCATCCTGCTGACCGTGTAGAAATGAGGAATCACTATGTCAAAAACCATCGACGAGATCTATGGGGAGATGCTGGCCGTCTTTGCCGAGGCCAGCGGCTATCTGCCCTCCGCCTCCTGTGATCTGGCCGCGCGGCTCTACGCTGCGGCCGCCCAGATCCACGCCCTGCTGCTCCAGGCCCAGTGGGTCCTGGAGCAGGGCTTTCCCCAGACCGCCCAGAGGGAGTACCTGGAGCGGCTGGCCGCCCTGCGGGGGATCAGCCGGAGCGTGGCCACCTGCGCCACCGGATTCCTGCGCTTCGGCGTGTCCAGCGCTATCAGCGGAGACCTCTCCGTCAAGTCCGGCACCACCTGCATGACCGACACCGGCATCCGCTTTGCCACCACGGAGGACGCGGTGCTCTCCGCCGGGACGCTGTATGTGGATGTGCCCGCCATGGCCCTGGAGCCGGGCCGGGCCGGAAACGTGGCGGCCAACACCGTCACCATCATGGCGGCCATGCCCACCGGCGTCAAGGCCTGCACCAACCCGGAGGCCTTCAGCGGCGGCGACGACGCGGAGAGCGACGAGTCCCTCCGCGCCCGCCTTCTGGACAGCTTCATCCGCCTGCCCAACGGCGCCAACGCCGCCTACTATGAGCAGACGGCCCTGTCCTTTACCGGCGTGGCAGCGGCCAAGGCTGTGGGAAGGCCCCGGGGCATCGGCACCGTGGACGTCTATGTGGCCACCGACGCCGGTATTCCCGGCGAGGAGCTGCTGACAGCTATTGAGGATTATCTCCAGGCCAGGCGGGAGATCTCCGTGGATCTCCAGGTGCTGGCCCCGGAGGAGGAGACAGTCAATATCTCCGTTGCCCTCAAGGCCTCCCAGGGCCACACCTTCGACCAGGCCAAGGCCCAGGCCGACGACGCCCTGCGCAACGCCTTCACCGGGTCTCTGCTGGGAAAAGGTGTGACCCTGGCGGCGCTGGGGGAGCTGCTCTACCACCTGGAGGGCGTGGAAAACTACCGTTTTGTCTCTCCCACGGCGGACGTGCCCGCCAGCCCCACCGTGCTGCCCCGGCTGGGAACCCTGACCATCTCCGAATGGGGGGCGTGACATGGGCTACTGCGACTATCTGAAAAATCTGCTGCGGCCGCTGGGGATCTACGACCTCACCGACGGCAGCCTCAGCGCCAGCGAGCTGGAGGCCCTGGGCCACGGTCTGGACGGCGCGGAGGCCGCCGTGGACTACGCCGAGCGGGAGGGCTCCCTCCCCACCGCCGAGGGGGAGGGACTGGACCTGTGGGAGTCCCTTTTCGCCAGCGCGCCGGTCCACTACTCCACCCAGCTGCGCCGGGAGGCCATCGCCGCCCTGCTGCGGATCGGCGGGGACAGCTTCACCCTGGACGCCATCAACGACACCATATCCGGCTGCGGCATCAGGGCCGTTGCCCAGGAGAAGGAGCAGTTCGGCTATATCCGGGTCATCTTTCCCGACGTGGCGGGAATCCCCGAGGGCTTTGATCAGATCCGTACCATCATCCTGGACATCATCCCCTGCCACCTGGAGGTGGAATTCTACTTCCGCTACCTGACCTGGGCGGAGTGCCACGAGCGGGGCATTACCTGGGCCTACATCCACCAGAAGGAGCACACCTGGTTCTCCTTCCAGATAGACGTGTAGCCCCGCTCCCCTCCGCTGCGGCCGGCGCATATACTGAGAGGGGCGGGTTCTCCCGCCCCGAAAGGAGCGAATCCTATGCTCAACAGCAGGGACGTGGGTCTGCTGCGCCAGGATGTGGCGGCCAACTGCCGCATCTGGCTGGAGCGGTGCCGCGCCGCCGGTCTCAACGTCCTCATCACCAACACGGTGCGGGACCGGGAGTACCAGGAGTTCCTCTACGCCCGGGGACGGACCCGCCCCGGCAGCATCGTCACCAACGGGCGGGTTCCCACCTTCCACAGCGACGCGGCGGGCCTGGCCTGGGACTTCTGCCAGAATATCCAGGGCAAGGAGTACAGCGACCCGGCCTTCTTCCGCGCCGCCGCAGAGCTGGCCAAGGAGATGGGCTTCAGCTGGGGCGGCGACTGGCGCTCCTTCCCCGACAGCCCCCATATCCAGTGGGACGCGGGGAAGACCTGGACCAGCGCCATGATCCTGGCGGGCAAGCTCCCGCCTCCCATGCCGCTCTTTGCGGCGGAGCAGTCCCAGGACAAGGAGGATGAGCAGATGACAGCGGAGCAATTCGACAAGCTGATGCAGGGCTGGCTGGAGAAGCTCAAAAGCGAGCCCCCCGCCCAGTGGAGCCAGGACGCCCGGAAGTGGGCGGAGGAAAACGGCCTCATCAGCGGCGACGGACAGGGGAATCTCCAGTACCGCTCTCTCGTCACCCGGGAGCAGCTGATGGTGTTTCTCCAGCGTCTGGCGGACAAAATGGGGCAATAGTCTCTTTTGCCGCCCACACGCCAGCGGCAATCAGCAGAAGGGGGACCGCCTGCGGCGGTCCCCCTTTTCGCTTTGCGCAGTGACGGATTTTCCCAGGATGCCGCCCCTCCATTTCGTTAATTTCTTTGCGTTCTCTCCGCTTTTTTCCCGCGTTTTTTATATCCTCTACTCTATAAATAAAAACTATCCCCTGCATTTTAATGGTTTTGCTGATTTTTGAAGAAATTGTGAACAACGCTTGATTCCTCCTGTAAAACAGTATATAACATTCTCTGCAGTATAGAGCTTCGGCTCAGTGTGAGGAGGAACTTCATGATTACCTTTATCTTCTGCCTGGCATTCCTGTTGGTGGGCTACCTCACCTACGGGAAATTCGTCAACAAGGTCTTCGGACCGGACGACCGGGAGACCCCCGCCATCGCCATCAACGACGGCGTCGACTACATCCCCATGCCCACCTGGAAGGTGTTCCTGATCCAGCTTCTGAACATCGCCGGCACCGGCCCCATCTTCGGCGCCCTCGGCGGCGCTCTGTTCGGGCCTATCGTATATCTGTGGATCATCTTCGGTAATATTTTCGCCGGCGCTGTCCACGACTATATGTGCGGCATGCTCTCCATGCGCAACCGCGGCGCCAGCGTCTCCGAGCTCACCGGCAAATACCTGGGCAACGGCATGAAGAACGTCATGCGCGTGTTCTCCGTGGTGCTGCTGGTGATGTGCGGCGTGGTGTTCACCACCGGCCCCGCCGGTCTGCTGGCCATCCTGACCCCCGACACCCTGGACGCCTCCTTCTGGCTGTGGGTGGTAATGATCTACTACTTTGTGGCCACCTTCGTCCCCATCGACAAGGTCATCGGCCGCCTCTATCCCCTCTTCGGCGTCTGCCTGATCGTTATGGCGGTGGGCGTAGCCGGCTCCATGCTGTTCTCCGGCAAATTTGAGATGCCCGAGCTGTGGCTCAACTTTGAAAACCAGCACGCCTCCGGCACTCCCGTGTGGTCCTTCATGTTCATCACCGTGGCCTGCGGCGCCATCTCCGGCTTCCACGCCACCCAGTCCCCCATGATGGCCCGCTGCTGCAAGAGCGAGCGGGAAGGCCGCAAGATCTTCTACGGCGCCATGGTGGCGGAAGGCGTCATCGCCATGGTGTGGGCAGCCGCCGGCGTGACCTGCTACGAGAGCAGCCAGGCCCTGCTGGAGGCCGGCGGCGGCACCAGCTCCGTGGTGTATGCGGTGTGCACCTCCACCATGGGCAAGGTGGGCGGCGCCCTGGCTCTGCTGGGTGTGGTGGTCTGCCCCGTCTCCTCCGGTGACACCGCTTACCGCAGCGCCCGCCTGACCCTGGCCGACTGGTTCAACATCGACCAGAAAAACTGGAAGAATCGTCTGGCCCTCACCGCCCCCCTGCTGATTGTGGGCGCCATCATCTGCCAGATCGACTACACCGTGGTGTGGCGCTACTTCTCCTGGTCCAACCAGACCCTGGCCATGATCACCCTGTGGGCCGCCGCCACCTATCTGTGGCAGAACAAGAAGAACTACAAGATCTGCGCCATCCCCGCCACCTTCATGTCCGCCGTGTCCGCCACCTACTTCCTGGCGGCCCCCGAGTGCATGGGCCTTCTGTGGGCGCCTATGAACATCCCCATGTCCACCTACTACCCCATCGCCGTGGCGGGCGGCATCGTCGTGGCCATCCTGTTCCTGACCATCTTCCTGAAGAAGACCGTCATGAGCAAGAGCGCCTCTACCCTGGCCTGATTTTCCCCTCTATCGCGGCAAGTGACCTGGAGCGCTGCGCTCCAGGTCACTTTTCCTTTTCCCGCCCGCTCTCCAGCCACGCCTTCTGGGCCGCCAGGGTGGCCAGGGTGTCCCCCAGCTGGGTCAGCACCGCCCCCAGCACCGCCAGGTCCTCCGCGGGGAGACTGCCGTACAGGGCACTGGCGGCCCCTGTCACCAGCAGGGTCAGCTCCCTCGGGTCCATGGGCATCCCCTCCCCCCGCCAGTATATGAGAGGCCGCCGCCGGAAAAGCACCGGCGGCGGCCCTTTGTTCCCTTTCAGTTGAGGGTATCCCCCTTGTCCGCGAAGAGCTGCGCCACCCGCAGGGCGGTGAGGGGATAGTTCCGGAGAGCCGGGTCCTCTGCCATCAGGGCCTCCGCCGCCTCCCGGGCCTCCTGGAGCAATGCCATGTCGCAGCTGAGGTCCGCCACCTTCAGAGCCGGCAGTCCGTGCTGCCGCTGGCCGAAAAAGTCGCCGGGGCCCCGCAGCCGCAGGTCCTCCTCCGCGATCTGGAAGCCGTCGGCGGTTTTGGTCATCACCTTCAGCCGCGCCCGGGTCTCCTCGCTGCGGTTGTCGGAGATGAGGATGCAGTAGGACTTGTGCTGTCCCCGGCCCACCCGGCCCCGGAGCTGGTGGAGCTGGCTGAGGCCGAAGCGGTCCGCGTCCTCCACCACCATCACCGTGGCGTTGGGCACGTCCACCCCCACCTCCACCACCGTGGTGGACACCAAAACGTGGACCTCCCCGGCGGCAAAGGCGGCCATGACGGTCTCCTTCTCCTTAGCTTTCATCCGGCCATGGACATAGCCCACCTTCAGCTCCGGGAACACCTGCTCCCGGAGCGTCTTCGCGTACTCCGTCACCGCCTTGCGCTCGTCGGGGATGGCGTCGTTTTCCTCCACCATGGAGCAGATCACATAGGCCTGGCGGCCCTCCGCCGCCTCCCGGCGGATGAATTCCCACACCCGCCTGCGGTAGGCGGAGGTGACGGCAAAGGTGTCGATCTTCTGCCGCCCGGGGGGCAGCTCGTCGATCACCGACACGTCCAGATCCCCGTAGATGATGAGGGCCAGGGTCCGGGGGATGGGGGTGGCCGACATGACCAGCAGGTGGGGATTCTCCCCCTTGGCGGAGAGAGCCGCCCGCTGGTCCACACCAAAGCGGTGCTGCTCGTCGGTGACCACCAGTCCCAGATGGTGGTAGGCCACATCGGCGCTGATAAGGGCGTGGGTACCGATGGCCACCTGGGCCTCCCCCCGCTCCAGCCATCCCAACGCCTCCCGGCGCTGCCTGGCGGTGAGGCTTCCGGTGAGGAGGACGCAGGAGACGCCCAGTTTCTCCATCAGGGGGGCAAGTCCCTGATAGTGCTGCTCCGCCAGGATCTCCGTGGGGGCCATGAGGGCCGCCTGGCGGCCGTTTCGGACGGCACAGGCCATGGCGGCGGCGGCCACCATGGTCTTGCCGGAGCCCACGTCCCCCTGAACCAGCCGGTTCATGGGCCGCCCGGAGGCGAAATCCCCCAGGATCTCCCCGATGGCCCGCCGCTGGGCGCCGGTGAGGGAGAAGGGCAGCGCGGCGTAGAAGGCGGAGAGGTCCGTGTCTTCAAAGGGGCGGCACCGCAGGCCGTCCCGCCGCCGGCGCAGCTTCTTCAGGCCGATGGCCAGGAGGAACAGCTCCTCGAACACCAGCCGCCGCCGGGCATCGGCCAGTTCCTTTTCGTTGTCAGGAAAGTGGATCTTCTCGTAGGCGTAGCCGCTGTGGCAGAGGCCGTGTTCCCGCCGCACCGCATCGGGCAGGGGGTCTGTCAGCAGGTTCCGGCAGGCGGCAAGCCCCTGCCCCATGGCCCGGATCAGCGTCAGCTGGCTGATGCCGGCGGTGAGGGGGTAGATGGGGACGATCCGCCCCGTGAGCTCCCGCCGCCCCTCCTTCTCCACCACCGGATTGGTCATGGTCTTCCGCAGCAGATTCCCCTCCGCCTTGCCGTAGAAGGTGTAGGTCTCCCCGGGAATGAGGCTTGTTTTCCGGTAGGCCTGGTTGAAGAAGGTGATATCCAGAGTGCCGCTCTCGTCCACCGCCCGGAGCTTCACCAGCTCCAGGCCCTTGCGGATGCGGCTGAGGGTGGGGGCGGCGGCCACCATGGCTTCCACACAGGCGCTCTCCCCGTCCCGGAGGTCCCTGATCTTCATGATCTCCCGCCGGTCGTCGTAGGCCCGGGGGAAGTAGGAGATGAGATCCTGGAGGGTGCGGATGCCCAGCTTTCCCAGGGCCTTGGCCTTCTGCTCCCCCACGCCCTTGATATACCGCACGTCGGTGCCCAGATCCGCCATGTCCGCTCCCCTCCTCTCCTGTCCGGCAGAGCTAAGCCCGCCGGTTGATGTACTCAATAAACTGGTAGTCCAGCGTGCCGTCGGACACGATGGCCCCGGAGCGGAGCACCTGCCACTGGGGCAGGGTGTCCAGGTCCGGGAAAAACACCTCGCTCTCCGGCCGGGCATAGACCCGGGTGAGGTAGCACAGCCGGCAGTGGGGCAGAAGCTGACGGTAGATCTCCCCGCCGCCGATGACCCACACCTTCTCCGGGTCCTCCCCGGAAATCAGGGACAGCACCTCCTCCACCGAGGCCGCCGTCTCCACCCCCTCCCGGACAAAGTCCCTCTGCCGGGTGAGGACGATGTTCCTCCGCCGGGGCAGGGGCTTCCCCCCCGGCATGGAGTCCAGGGTCTTGCGTCCCATGATCACGGCGCCGCCGGTGGTCAGCGCCCGGAACCGCTTCATGTCCTCCCCGATGTGGAAGAGGAGGTCGTTTCCCTTTCCGATGCCCCAGTCGAGGCTCACCGCCGCGATCGCATTCATCAGATGGCCACCTCGATCTTCTCATCAAAGGGCCAGGGGTCGTAGCCCTCCAGTCGGAAGCTGTCCACGGTGAAGTCGTAGAAATCCTTCACATCCGGGTCGATGATGAGCCGGGGGGCGGGCCGAGGCTCCCGCCGGATGATCTTCTCCACCTGGGGCACGTGTCTGTCATAGATGTGGCAGTCGGCGATGACGTGGACCAGCTCCCCGGCCTCCAGCCCCGCGTGGCGGGCCATCATGTGGACCAAAACGGCGTACTGACACACGTTCCAGTTGCTGGCGGTGAGCATGTCCTGGCTGCGCTGATTCAGAATGGCGTTGAGGGTGTTGCCGCTGACATTGAAGGTCATGGAGTAGGCGCAGGGATACAAACCCATCTCGCTGAGGTCGTGGTGGTTGAAGATGTTGGTGAGCATCCGGCGGCTGGCGGGGTTCTCCTTGAGATCCTTGAGAATCCGGTCCACCTGGTCGTACCAGCCGTCGCTGTACTTGTGCTTGACCCCCAGCTGGTAGCCGTAGGCCTTGCCGATGGTACCCTGCTCGTCGGTCCAGGCGTCCCAGATCCGGCTGTGGAGCAGGTGGGTGTCGTTGGACTTCTTCTGCCAGATCCATAAAAGCTCGTCCACGCAGGACTTGAAGTAGGTCCGCCGCAGGGTCATGATGGGAAATTCCCTCCTGAGGTCGTAGCGGTTCACCACACCGAATTTCTTCACCGTGTGGGCGGGGGTGCCGTCCTCCCAGTGGGGCCGGACGGTGAGATCCGTGTCCCAGTACCCGTTGTCCAGGATATCCCGGCAGACGTCAATAAATACCTGATCCGCGTAGCTCATAGTTGTTCCTCCTTTATCCGATCCGGTGTGCCGGGGCGTCACCGGCCTTTTCCGCAAGCTCTGCCCCCAGCCGCCACAGCAGAGGCTCGAAGTCCACGCCCTCCCGCTCCAGGTACGTCTGCTCCGCCGTCCGCCGGGCGCACAGGGCGGTGAAGTCCGCCGCCAGGGCCGCGGCGGCGGCGAGGTCCATTCCCCGGACCAGTCCGCCGGTGAGGACGCTGGCAAAGAGGTCCCCGGTGCCGTGGAAGCTGCCCGCCACCCGGGGGGCGGACACGATCTCCACCGCGCCGGTGTCCCGGTCAAAGCAGGCCGCGCCGATGCGGTCCGGTGCCAGGGACACCCCCGTGAGCACCACCGAGCGCCGGCCCTCCAGGCTCAGCGCCTCCGCCCACCGCCGGCAGTCCTCCTCCCGGTCCAGGGTGACCTCGCCATAGTCCCGCTCCAGCAGGATAGCGGCCTCCGTCCGGTTGGGGACGATCACATCCGCCAGGCGGCTGAGGGTCCCCACTCCCCGGCACAGCTTCGGGGTGTAGGTCCGGTAGGGTTTCCCGTGATCCCCCATCACCGGGTCGATCACCACCAGGGTGTCCTTCCGGCGGAAGGTGCGGATAAAGCTCTCCGTGAGGCCGATCTGCCGCAGGCTCCCCAGAAAGCCGGTGTAGATCCCGGCAAAGCCCAGCTTCAGGTCCTGCCAGTGGGCGGTGAGGGCGGCCATCTCGTCGGAGAGGTCCAGGAAGGTGTTCCCGGTAAAGCCGCCGGTGTGGGTGGAGAGGAGGGCGGTGGGCACCGGGCAGCACTGGAGCCCCATGGCGGAGAGGGTGGGCATGACGATGGCGAGGGAGCAGCGGCCAAAGCAGCTGAGGTCGTGAACGGCGGCGACGCGGGGCGTAGGCATGGCGGGGTCCTTCCTTTTCCTTCCCCGCCTCGGCGGGGAATCCGGTTTTGATACGCAGTCCATTATAGGGTATTTTCACCTCCGGCGCAAGAGAAACCGCCGGCAGGGCCGCTGCGGTCGGGCGGCGCGCAGGTGGGGCAATTTTAAAATTGCCCGTTTACAAAACCGCCCGCCATGGGGTATAATGCATGGAGCAGCCACGCGGGTATGGCGGAATTGGCAGACGCGCAGGATTTAGGTTCCTGTGCCGAGAGGCGTGCGGGTTCGACCCCCGCTACCCGTACCAAAGAGAGGGGCATCTGCTTGCAGCAGATGCCCCTCTCTTTGGGTTCCGGCGGCCACAGCCCGCCTCCACCCTCCGGTGATTCCATTGCTCGGGGCAACTGAATTGCCCCTGCGCCGCCCTGCCGTGCGGGGCCCCATGTCCTGCCGGCACCTATAACTGCTTCGATGTTCCCTCGTCGGAGCATACTCTGTGCGGCTTGCGCCGACCCGTTGGAAAGGCTGTCTTTTGAACGGTTTTCCTCCCCTTATCCCTTTACACCCTCCCGAAAATCTGCTATATTGTCCTTGTTATCGACCACAATCGCAAAAGCAGCGATGCCGCGCGCGGGGGAAGTCCGGTGGGATACCGGCGCAGTCTTACCTCTACTGTATGCGCCCTCTGGGCGTAAGCCAGATCACCCGGCGGCATGTTCACCAGCGCTCTTAGGTGGAGAGTCTGGGTTACCGCCCTGCGCCGGTACGCTCTCTCCTCCGGGAGAGGGCGTTTTTTCTGGCCGATCCGGCGAAAAGCGTCGGATGCTGTTTCCATCGGAAGGCCCCCCGGCGGCCGCCTTCCGCCACTTACCCACACAAGGAGGAGCGCTATGATCCATTTTGTTGGCGCCGGCAGCGGCGGCGCGGACCTGATCACCGTCCGGGGCGCCCGGCTCATGGAGGAGGCGGACTGCGTCATCTACGCCGGCAGTCTGGTCAATCCCGACGTCCTTCAGTACGCGGGCCCCGCCTGCGCCCTCTACGACAGCGCCGGCATGACCCTGGAGGAGGTCATCGCCCGCATGGCGGAGAATGAACGGGCGGGAAAGACCACCGTCCGCCTCCACACCGGGGACCCCAGCCTCTACGGGGCCATCCGGGAGCAGATGGACCGGCTGGACGCGCTGTCCCTGCCCTACGACGTGACCCCGGGGGTCTCCTCCTTCTGCGGCGCGGCGGCGGCCCTCCGGGCGGAGTACACCCTGCCGGACGTGAGCCAGAGCGTCATCATCACCCGCATGGCGGGCCGCACCCCGGTGCCGGAGGGGGAGGCCCTGCGGAAGATGGCAAGCCACGGCTGCACCATGGTCCTCTTCCTCTCCACCGGCCTTCTGGAGAACGTGGAGCGGGAGCTGCTGGCCGGCGGGGCCTACACCCCCGACACCCCCGCCGCTATCGTCTACAAGGCTACCTGGCCGGACGAGAAGGTATTCCGCTGCACCGTGGGCACCCTGGCCAAGACCGCCCGGGACAACCACATCACCAAGACCGCCCTCATCACCATCGGCGGCTTTCTGGGCACGGACTACGCGCGCAGCAAGCTCTACGACCCCTCCTTCACCCACGGCTTCCGGGAGGCCACGGTATGAATGCCGCCGTCATCGCCTTCACCCGCCGGGGCGCGCAGCTGGGCGCTCTGACAGCGAAGCGGCTGGACGCCTCTCTCCACGTTCCGCCCCGTCTGGCGGAGGAGCTGGGATACGCCGCCTATGACTCCCTGGCGGCGTGGACGGCGGAACACTGGAACAGCTGCCGCACTCTTATTTTCATCGGGGCCTGCGGCATTGCTGTCCGGGCCATCGCCCCCCACATCCGGGACAAGTTTACCGACCCCGCCGTGGTGGTCATGGACGAGGGCGGACGCTTTGTGATCCCCCTTCTCTCCGGCCACATGGGCGGGGCCAACGACCTGGCTGTGACGTTGTCCAAGCTCACCGGGGCCCAGGCGGTGATCTCCACCGCCACCGATGTAAACGGACGTTTCGCCGTGGATGTGTGGGCCCGGGACAAGGGCCTTGCCATCACCGAGCGGCAGCTGGCCAGGGACATCTCCGCGGCGGTGCTGGAGGGAACGCCGGTGGGCTTTGCCTCTGATTTTGCCCTGGCATGTCCGCCGGGCCTCAGCTCCCGGCAGGAGGAGCTGGGGATCCGCGTCACCTGCCGGAGAGGCGGCGGGCCCTTTGCCCGGACCCTCCGTCTGATACCCCGGTGTCTCATTCTGGGCATCGGCTGCCGCCGGGGCGCGGATGAATCCGCCATTGCCCGGGCGGTAGACGCCGCCCTGGAGAAGGCCGGTCTGGACCCCCTGGCGGTCCAGGCGGCGGCCACCATCGATCTGAAAGCGGAGGAGCCGGGGCTGCTGGCCTTCTGCCGGAGCCGGAAGCTGCCCCTGCGGATCTACAGCGCCGGGGAACTCTCCGCCGTGCCCGGTACCTTTACCCCCTCCGCCTTCGTCCAGTCCGTCACCGGGGTGGACAACGTGTGCGAGCGGGCGGCGGCGGCCCGGGGCGGGACGATCCTGCTGGGCAAGACGGCCCGTGACGGCGTCACTGTGGCCATCGCCCTGGAGGCCCCCTTCGCGGAGGGATCTCCCCAAATTTAAGAGTAAGCGAGTGTGACAGAGGATGAAGCTGACTGTTGTGGGCCTGGGGCCCGGGGCCGGGGAGGACCTCACCGGCCGGGCCCGCCGGGCCATCGAGGAGGCGGATCTGGTGGTGGGCTACACCGCCTACATCGCCCTCATCCGGGACCAGTTCCCGGACAAGGAGATGGCCGCCACCGGGATGAAAAAGGAGGTGGACCGCTGCCGCATGGCGGTGGAGGCCGCCGCGGCGGGGAAGAACGTGGCCGTGGTGTGCTCCGGGGACTCCGGGGTCTACGGCATGGCGGGACTCATCTACGAGGTGGCCCGGGACTATCCCCCCATCGACATCGAGGTGGTCCCCGGCATCACTGCCGCCTGCGGCGGCGCCGCAGTGCTGGGGGCGCCTTTGACCCATGATTTCGCCGTCATCTCCCTGAGCGACCTCCTCACCCCCTGGGAGAAAATCGAGAAGCGGCTGGAAGCCGCCGCAGCGGCGGACTTCGTCATCTGCCTCTACAACCCCCGCAGCCGCAGCCGCTCCGACTACCTGCGGCGGGCCTGCGACATCCTGCTGGCCCGGAAATTACCGGACACGGTGTGCGGCTTTGTCCGGAACATCGGTCGGGAGGGGGAGCGGGCGGTGACGCTGACCCTGGCGGAGCTGCGGGAGAACACGGAGGTGGATATGTTCACCACCGTCTTTATCGGCAACTCGGAGACTGCCCTCATGGGTGGAAAGATGGTCACCCCCCGGGGCTATCTCCAGCGGGGTGAGGCGTGACCTTTTTTCTTCCGCCCCGGGACTACCGGCGGCGGACCTACTCGAAATGCAAGGAGGCGGACAGATGAAGGTATATCTTGTGGGCGTAGGTCCGGGCAGCAGCGCCACCATGACCCTGGCGGCCCGGGAGGCCATCGCCGCCTCCCCGCTGCTCATCGGCGCGCCCCGGCTCCTGGCGGGATACGACGGCAAGACCTGTCTGCCCCTGATCGCCGCCGGGGACATTGCCGCTGCCATTGACAGTGCGGAGCGGGGTCCGGCGGCGGTGCTGCTCAGCGGCGACGTGGGCTTTTACTCCGGGGCCAAGAACCTCTACCCCCTCCTCTCCCGGCATGAGGTGGAGACCATCCCCGGCGTCAGCAGTCTGGTGTACTTCTGCGCCCGGCTCCACATCCCCTGGCAGGACGTCTTCCTGGTCTCCGCCCACGGCCGCAGCCACAATGCCCCCGGCGCGGTCCAGAGCCACCAGCGCACCTTTGTGCTCACCGGCGGCAATTACCGGGCGGGAGATCTCTGCGCCCAGCTGACGGAGTGGGGCCTGGGCCATGTGACGGTCCACGTGGGGGAGCGCCTGAGCTACCCCGACGAGCGGATCGTCACCGGCGCCGCTGAGGAACTGGCGGGCCGGGAATTTGACTCCCTGGCGGTGGTGCTGGCGGAGAATCCCGCCCCCATCCACCGGCCATACAGCGCCCCCGCCCTCCCGGACAGCGCCTTTTTCCGGGGCAAGGTGCCCATGACCAAGGAGGAGGTCCGCTCCCTGGTCCTCTCCAAGCTCCATTTGCTGCCCTCCCACACCCTCTGGGACGTGGGGGCGGGCACCGGCTCGGTGTCCGCCGAGGGGGCCCTGGCGGTACCGGAGGGCCGGGTGTTCGCCGTGGAGCAGAAGGCGGAGGCGCTCACCCTGCTGGAGCGGAACAAGGCCGCCCTGGGCCTCTCCAACCTCCATATTGTCCCCGGCACCGCGCCGGAGGCCCTGGCGGACCTGCCGGCCCCGGACCGGGTGTTCCTGGGGGGCTCCTCCGGGAACATGGAGGCCATTCTCCGCTGCGCCCTGGATAAAAATCCCGCGGTCCGGATCGTGGTCACCGCCGTTACCCTGGAGACGGTGGCGGAGACCGTGCAGTGCTTCGCCCGCCTGGAGCTTACGGACACGGACATGGTCCAGATCGCCGCCACCCGGGTGCGGGAGGCGGGGCGCTACCATCTGATGGACGCCCAGAATCCGGTGTGGGTCCTGGCCGGCGAGACGGCGGCCGGCCCCGCAGCGTCCCACGGGAGGTAATCTATGAGAAAAGCGATACTGGCGGTGTCCTTCGGCACCACCTTCCCCGATACCCTTGAAAAAAATATTGCCGCCATCGAGGCGGACCTTTCCGCCGCCTTTCCGGACCGCACTCTCCGCCGGGCCTTCACCAGCGGCGTGGTGATCCGCCGCCTGCGACAGCGGGACGGGCTGGAGATCGACAACGTGGCCCAGGCTCTGGAGCGGCTGCGGCAGGAGGGCTTTACCGACGTGGTGGTCCAGGCCACCCATGTGATGAACGGCGACGAGTACGACAAGCTCCGGGCCATGGCGGTCCCCTACGAGGCGTCCTTCTCCCGCCTCGCCTTCGGCGCGCCGCTGCTGTCCTCCACCCGGGACTACCAGGAGACGGTGGCGGCCCTGCTGGAGCGGCTGCCCGCCCGGGAGCCGGGACAGGCGGTGGTGCTCATGGGCCACGGCACCCCCCACCACGCCAACGCCGTCTACGCCGCTCTGGAGTACGTGTTCCGGGACGCGGGGCGGCGGGACATCGCCATCGGCACCGTGGAGGGCTACCCGGAGTTCGGGGAGATCTGCCGCCGGCTGGAGGAGATGGGGAATGTGCAGCGGGTGGTGTGCCTGCCCCTCATGGTGGTGGCCGGCGACCACGCCAAAAACGATCTGGACGGCGAGGGCGAGAACTCCTGGCGCTCCATGCTCACCGCCCGGGGCTACCAGGTCCGCTGTATCCTGGAGGGGCTGGGGGAGAACCCCGCCGTCCGAGCCATCTTCGTCCGCCACGCCAGAGAGGCGGCGGAGCCAAAACGGGAAGGAGAAACCAAGCCATGACCAGAGGAACCCTCTACGGCCTTGGGGTGGGCCCCGGCGACCCGGAGCTTCTGACCCTGAAGGCGGTCCGCCTGCTGCGGGAGGCGGACGTGATCGCCGTACCCGACAAGGGCAGCGGGGAAAAGACCGCGCTGGCCATCGTACAGGACTACATCCGGGGCAAGCCCCTCCTGCCCTGCGCCACCCCCATGGTCCGGGACCGGCAGGTGCTGGACGCCGCCCACGACCAGATCGCAGACAGCGTCTGCACCCTCCTGGAGGAGGGGAAAACCGTGGCCTTCATCACCCTGGGGGACCCCACGGTGTACTCCACCTACATGTACGTCCACCGGCGGGTCCGGGAGCGGGGGTACGCGGCGGAGCTGGTGCCCGGCGTCCCCAGCTTCTGCGCCGCGGCGGCCCGGCTGGGCCGGAGCCTCTGCGAGGGGAGCGAGCGGCTCCTCATCGTCCCCGCCAGCCACAAGGACGTGGGGGACTGCCTGGACATGGACGCCAACCTGGTGTTCATGAAGGCGGGCCGGGAGATCGGCGCCCTGAAGGAGACCCTCCGCAGCCACGGTCTTCTGGACCGGGCCAGCCTCGCCGCCAACTGCGGCATGGAGGGGGAGCAGCTCTGGGAGCGCTTCGGGGACACGCCGGAGGATACGGGCTACTTCTCTATCGTACTGGTGAAGAAGGGGGAGAAGGCATGAGCCGCTTTCCCCTCTTCATTGACCTTGCCGGACGGCGGGCGGTGGTCATCGGCGGCGGGACCGTGGGCCTTCGCCGGGCGGCGGCCCTGCGGGATTTCGGCGCGGTGGTGACGGTGATCTCCCCCGCCCTCTCCGGCCCCCTGCCGGATGTGACCTGCCTGCCCCGGCCCTACCGGAACGGGGATCTGGCGGGGGCCTTCCTGGCGGTGGCCGCCGCCGACGACAGCGCCGTCAACGCCGCCGCCGAGGCGGAGGCCCGGACCCTGGGCATCCTCTTCAACCGCGCCGACGACCAGAGCCGGTGCGACTTCTTCTTTCCCGCCCTGTGCCAGGGGGCGGGGCTGGTGGCCGGCGTGGTGGGCGACGGCGGCGACCACCGCAAAACCGCAGAGGCGGCCCGCCGCATCAGAAAAACCTTGGAGGAATTGTCATGACCATCACCATCGGCAGCCGGGAGAGCGCCCTGGCCATCATCCAGTCGGAGATCGTCATGGCCGCCATCCGGGCCGCCCACCCGGCGCTCACCCTGGAGCTGGTCACCATGAAGACCACCGGCGACAGGATTCTGGACCGCACATTGGACAAGATCGGCGGTAAGGGCCTCTTCGTCAGGGAGC
>CALWYI010000013.1 GCA_944385715.1 uncultured Oscillospiraceae bacterium
GATGGAGTAGCCCCAGGCGGGGATCTCCAGGGTGGTCAGGCTGTCCAGGTAGCAGGCGGCCAGGCGGCCCAGGCCGCCGTTGCCCAGGCCCGCGTCGGGCTCCATGTCGAAGATGTTGGCGCTCTTGAAGCCCAGCTCCTCAATGGCCTCCCGGAGGGGCTGGAGCACGCCCAGGTTGTAGGCGTTCTTCATCAGGCTCCGGCCCATGAGGAACTCCAGGGACATATAGTGGACCTGCCGCAGCTGCTCCTTGCGGACCTCGGAGCGGGTCTCCACGGCGTGGGCGCTCATCCGGTCCCGCAGCACCATGGCGCAGGCCTTCATGATGTTTTCCTCCGTGGCTTCCTCCACGGTGCAGCCGAAGTTCAGATGCAGCTTATCCAGAATAGCCTGCTTCAAGGACTCCTTGGTGAATTTTTCCATAGGGCAAAATCCTCATTTCATGCAAAAGTAAGGCGGGGCGTATCCAAGCGATACCCCCCGCCTGCATATCAGGCCTGCTGCTCAGGAGCAGATGGACCGATAGATCTCATTGTATGCTTCCGCGCTGCGCGTCCAGCTGAAATCCTCGGTCATGCCGGCATGCTGCAGCGTATGGAAAGCAGTGGGGTTATTATAGTAGAGGTCCACCGCCTGCCGGATGACATAGAGCATATCGCCGCTGTTGTAGTCGGCGAAGGTAAAGCCGTTGCCGGCTCCGCACCAGGACTCGTAGGGATGGACGGTGTCCTTCAGACCGCCAGTCTCCCGGACGATGGGAAGGGTACCATAGCGCATGGCGATCATCTGGGCCAGGCCGCAGGGCTCGCTCTTGGAGGGCATCAGCAGCAGGTCGGCGCCGGCGTAGATGGCCATGGCGAGAGGCTCGTTGTAGCCCCGGTACAGGGCCATGCGGCCGGGATACCAGCTGAGCTTCTGCTCAAAGAACTGCTCATAGTTCCAGTCGCCGCTGCCCAGCACCACGAACTGGCAGTTGAGGTCCATGATCTGGTCAAAGACCCGGCAGATGAGATCCAGGCCCTTGTGGCTGACCAGGCGGCTGACGATGGCGATAATGGGCACGTTGGGGTCCACGTTCAGGTTCAGCTGCTTCTGGAGCTGTTCCTTGTCGGCGGCCTTGCCGGAGAGATCGTCGGCGGAGTAGGTGGCATAGATCCCCTGGTCCTTGCTGGGATCATAGCGGTCCATGTCGATGCCGTTGAGGACGCCGTGGAGCTTGCCGGCGTTGAGCTGCATGACGCTCTCCATGCCGTGGGCATAGTAGGCGTAGCGCAGCTCCTGGGCGTAGGTGGGGCTCACGGCGGTGATGGCGTCGCAGGTCATCAGGGCGCCCTTGAGGAGATTCACGTCCCCGTCCATGGCGATGGTGCCGTCGGCGAACCAGCCGGGGGCCAGACCGAAGAGGTCCTCCAGGGTCTCCTTGCCGTAGCGGCCCTGGTACTCGATATTATGGACGGTGAACACGGTCTTGATGCCGCGGACCTCGCTCCAGCGGACGCACTCGTCCTTGAGGTACACGGGGACCAGGGCGGTCTGCCAGTCGTTGCAGTGGATGATCTCCGGCATGAAGGCCAGAGCGGGCAGCAGGGCCACGATGGCCCGGGAGAAGAAGCCGAAGCGCTCCCCGTCGTCGTAGTGGCCGTAGAGGGTGTCACGCTTGAAATAGTACTCGTTGTCCACGAAGTACCACATGACGCCGTCCCGGTCCAGCCGGAACAGACCGCAGTAGAGGCGCCGCCAGCCCAGGGGCACCTCGATATGGCAGACAAAGGACATCTGGTCCTTCCACTTTTCGGCCACACGCTGGTAGAGGGGCAGGATCACCGCCACCTCATTACCCGATCTGGCCAACGCCTGAGGCAGACTGCCGGCCACGTCGGCCAGGCCGCCGGTCTTGCAAAAAGGAACAGCCTCTGAGGCGGCAAACAGGATCTTCATGAGGAAAGCCTCCTTCGCAATTGTTGAGTATAGCCTCAAATTGTAAAAAAGTAAAGGTGATTCATGGAAAAACTACCGCATATAGCTGAAAATTGTGGATATTGATAAAAGCGCTCGGAGCGGGGGGCCGCCCTTTTTTACACCTTGCTGTTCTTGGCGATGGCCATGGGATACTCGTCGTGGCCCATGAGGGTCCGGGATTCCATGATCTCCACGTTCTTGTCGGCCACCACATAGTGCAGCACGGCGTCACGCCCCACGGCCACGTCCTGCATGAGCACGCAGTTCTTCACCTCGGCGCCCCGGGCCACGGACACGCCCCGGAAGAGGATGGAGTTCTCCACGGTGCCCTCGATGGTGCAGCCGTCGGCCACCAGGCAGTTGCAGCAGGAGCCGTCGGGGTCCACATAGGTGGAGGCGTCGTTGCGCTCCTTGGTGTGGACGGGACGTGCGGGATGGAACACCTCCCGGCGGATGGCGGGATCCAGCAGCTCCACGCTGCGGTCGTAGTACTCCTTCACGCTGTGGATCTGGGCGGCGTAGCCGTCCCAGACGTAGCTCTGGATGTGGAGGCTGTCGGCCTTGCCCTGGAGTACGGCGCTGCGGAAGTTGAACAGGTCGTGGCTGGTGCACTCATCCACCAGATCCAGCAGCAGCTGCTTGGAGAGGATGTAGATCTCCAGGGAGCGGTAGCAGCCCTCGGGGTTGCGGACGGAGAAGAGGGTCTCGGTGATCCGTCCCTCGTCGTTGAGGCGGAAGTAGTTGACGTCCTCGGCGTTCACGTCCAGGTTGCTGGTGCACACGGCGGTGATGTCCGCGCCGGAGTCCAGATGGGCCTGGTAGACGTCCTGGAGGGGGATGTTGATGATGAGGTCGCTGTTGGCCATCACCACGTGGCTCTGGCGGATGCCCTGCAGATAGGAGCGCACGCCGGCCAGGGCCTCCATCCGGCCCCGGAACTCCCGGATGAAGCCGGACTTCTCATAGGCGAAGGGGGGCAGGAGCCGGAGACCGCCGTGCTTGCGGCTGAGATCCCAGTCCTTGCCGGAGCCCAGGTGGTCCATGAGGCTCTGATAGCGGCCGTGGAGCACGACGCCCACGTCGGTGATGCCGGCGTTGACCATGCTGCTGAGGATGAAGTCGATGATGCGGTAGCGCCCGGCGAAGGGGACGGACGCGGGAGTCCGGTTGGCGGTCAGCTCCCGTAAATTATTATGCTTTTCGTAAGAAAAGATGATTCCATGCAGACCTTTCATCTGCGCACCTCCTTGTGCTCGCGGTTGAGCATAGTGTTGGGGGCGACAGTCTCGCCCTCGCCGATGACAGTGCCGGGGCCCAGAACCGTGATGCCCCAGGTGGCGGGATCGCAGGACTCGGGATCGCCGCCGATCTTGGCGCCGCAGTCGATCTGGCAGTTCTCGCCCACGATGGCGTAGCGCACCACGGCGCCCTTCTTCACGGTGACGCCGGGCATGAGGACGGAGTAGTGGACCTCCGCGCCGTCCTCCACCTGGACGCCGTGGGAGAGGACGGAGTTCTTCACGGTGCCGTTTACCTCACAGCCCTGGGTGACCACGCTGTGCTCCACCAGAGCCGCCTTGCCGATGAAGGCGGGGGGCTCCGCCGGCAGCCGGGCGTAGATGGGCCAGCTGCTCTCCAGCAGGTCCAGATCGCCCCTGGACAGCATGTCCATGTTGGCGTCCCAGAGGCTCTCCAGGGTGCCCACGTCCTTCCAGTAGCCGTCGAAGCGGTAGGCGATCATCTTCTCGCCGGCGTTCAGCATGTTGGGGATGATGTTCTTGCCGAAGTCGTTGCTGGAATTGGGGTCCTTCTCGTCGTTGATGAGGTACTCCCGGAGCTTCTTCCAGGAGAAGACGTAGATACCCATGGAGGCCAGGTTGCTCTTGGGCTGCTTGGGCTTCTCCTGGAACTCCACGATGTTGTCCTCGCCGTCCACGGCCATGATGCCGAAGCGGGAGGCCTCGTCCCAGGGCACCTCCAGCACGGAGATGGTGCAGGCGGCGCCGGCCTTCTTGTGGGCCTCCACCATCTTCCAGTAGTTCATCTTGTAGATGTGGTCGCCGGAGAGGATCACCACGTAGTCCGGGTCATACATATCCACGAAGCCGATGTTCTGGTAGATGGCGTTGGCGGTGCCCTTGTACCAGCTGCCCCGCTCGCCCTCCTGCATGTAGGGGGGCAGGATATGTACGCCGCCGTCCAGACGGTCCAGATCCCAGGGCTGGCCGGAGCCGATGTAGCTGTTGAGCTCCAGGGGCTTGTACTGGGTCAGCACGCCCACGGTGTCGATACCGGCGTTGGTGCAGTTGGACAGGGGGAAGTCGATGATGCGGTACTTTCCGCCAAAGGGGACGGCAGGCTTGGCCACGTTGCTGGTGAGCACATACAGCCGGCTGCCTTGACCTCCGGCCAGGAGCATTGCGATACATTCTTTTTTCATCGGTGTCTCATCCTCTCTCAGTCGTTATTCAAACGCGCGTTATTCAGACGCGGAAGAAGCTTTTTTCCGGGAAGATACCCGCTTTACGGTCTTGCCCTCTTTGGCGGAGGACTTCGGCGCGGCCTTTTTCTCCGTTCCCACCTTCTCCACGGCCACCTTTTTCCGCTGGGGCTTGGCCCGCAGCTTGCCCTGTCCCACCAGGAACACGGCGCCCAGGGGCGGGATCTTGATGGACACGGAGCACTCCTTGTCGTGGGAAGGCTTCCAGCTGACCTTGCAGGGCGCGTCGTTCTTCACGCCGGTGCCGCCGTAGGCGGGCTCGTCGGTGTTGAACACCTCCACGAACTCCTTCACCGGCGGGCAGCCGAAGCGGTAGTCCTCGTAGGTGTTGGGGCTGAAGTTGATGGCGCACAGGAGCAGGTTCTCGTCCTGGTCCTTGCGGAGGAACACCACCACGTTGTTGTGGTTGTCGTCTGGCACCAGCCACTCAAAGCCCTGCCACTCGAAGTCGATCTCCCACAGCGGCCGCTGCTCCCTGTAGAAACGGTTGATGTCCTTGATGTACTGGTAGAGCTGGCGGTTGTCCTCGTTCTCCAGCAGCTTCCAGTTGAGGTCCTTGGAGGAGTTCCACTCCTCCTCGGTGCCCAGCTCCACGCCCATAAAGCTCAGCTTCTTGCCGGGGTGGGCCAGGGTGTAGGCGTAGAAGCCCCGGACGCCGGCGAACTTCTGCCTGCGGTCCCCGGGCATCTTGCCGAAGACGGAACCCTTCATGTGGACCACCTCGTCGTGGCTGAGAGGCAGGATGTAGTTCTCCGAGAAGGCGTAGAACATGGAGAAGGTGATGTCCTTGTGGTTGCCCTGGCGGAACCAGGGGTCCATCTTCAGGTAGTGGCACATGTCGTTCATCCAGCCCATGTTCCACTTGAGGTTGAAGCCCAGGCCCCCCACGTCGGCGGGACGGGTGACCAGGGGCCAGGCGGTGGACTCCTCCGCCACCATCAGGGCGTCGGGGCTGACGGTGAAGGCGGTCTTGTTGAGGGCCTGGAGGAAGGCGATGGCCTCCAGATTTTCCTTGCCGCCGTGGATGTTGGGGGTCCACTGGCCGTCGGGCCGGTCGTAGTCCAGGTAGAGCATGGAGGCCACGGCGTCCACCCGGATGCCGTCGATGTGGTACTCCTTGAGCCAGAAGGCCGCCGAGGAGAGGAGGAAGCTCTTCGCCTCCGGCCGGGCGTAGTCGAACACCCGGGTGCCCCAGGAGTGGTGCTCGCTCTTGCGCGGGTCCTCGTACTCGTAGCAGCAGGTGCCGTCGAACTCGTAGAGGCCGTGCTCATCCTTGCAGAAGTGGGCGGGCACCCAGTCGAGGATGATGCCGATGCCCTCCTTGTGCATGTAGTCCACGAAGTACATGAAGTCCTGAGGGGTGCCGTAGCGGGAGGTGGGGGCGAAGTAGCCGGTGCACTGGTAGCCCCAGCTGTCGTCCAGGGGGTACTCGGTGATGGGCAGCAGCTCGATGAAGTTGAAGCCCAGCTCCTTGACATAGGGGGCCAGCTGGTGGGCCAGCTCCCGGTAGTCCAGAAAGCCGCCGTCATCCCGCCGGCGCCAGGAGCCCAGATGGACCTCGTAGATGTTCAGGGGCGCGTGATAGACCGGGTGGGTGTGCCGGTACTCCAGCCACTGCTGGTCGCCCCACTGGTAGCCGTCGATGGTGCAGAGCCTGCTGGAGGTGCCGGGTCTGGTCTCGGCGTGGAAGGCGTAGGGGTCCGCCTTGTAGCGCAGCTTCCCGTCGGGCCCGGTGACGGCGAATTTGTAGGTGTCGTAGGGCTGTCCGCCGGGGACAAAGACTTCCCAGATCCCGTCGGTGATCTTATGCATGGGGTGGGCTTCGGTATCCCAGAAATTGAAATCACCCACTACGGATACAGCCTTTGCCCGCGGTGCCCAGACGCGAAACATATAGCCGGATTCTCCGTCGTGGGTGGTAGCATGCGCGCCCATATACTCGTAAGCGCTTATGGCCGTTCCCTCGTGGAAGAGGTAGGTATTCAGTTGGTCAGCTTCTCTGTAGGGCATAGTGATCCTCCCCAGTATTGGCCGCAGGAAGAAAAAGCCATACGACCATGTTAGGGATATTATACTCTAACTTTTTACCCAACGTCAAGGCAAGTCCCGTCAGTTTCTCCACGGCAAAAGCCACAAAAAAACATGGTAAATAACGTTGTTTTCAACAAAAATATGCCCAATATTTCTAGAATGTATGGTCATTTTCTCCATATTCAACGAATTTGTCCAGTTTGAAGCGCGATAAGTCCTTGCCATGCTGACGAAAGGGCGGCGGGCTCCGCCCGGAAATTCCTCCCGGAGCGGCGGGAAAGGCCGCCGGCGGAGATGTTTAAGAGATTATGAATTTTTTGACCAGGGTGTTTACTTTCACGGGGTGAAGTGTTAAAATACGGCCACTATGACCGCGGAGGTAGCGAGATGGCGAGGATTGCAAAAAAGGAAAAGAGCGACGGCCTGTACCGGGCCATTCTGACGCTTCGGGACGAGGAAGAGGTATATAATTTCTTTCAGGATCTGTGCACGGTGACGGAGCTGCGGGCCATGGAGCAGCGCTTCGACGTGGCGGTGCTGCTCAACGAGGGGATGATCTACAACGACATCCTGGAGCGCACCGGAGCGTCCAGCGCCACCATCAGCCGGGTCAACCGCTCCCTGGCCTTCGGCCATGGGGGATATGAGACCTATTTTGACCGGCGGGATGCGGCGGACGGGGGGAAGCAGAAATGAGCGCCTATGAGGCCCTGGCCGGCGTGTACGACCGCCTGACGGAGGACGTGGGCTATGAGCGCCGCGCGGATTATCTGGAGAAACTGTTCAAAAAGAGCCGGATTCCGGTCCGCATGGTACTGGACCTGGCCTGCGGTACCGGCTCCATGACGGAGATCCTCATGGGCCGGGGCTACGAGATGATCGCCGCCGACGCCAGCCCCGACATGCTCTCCGCCGCCCGGGAGAAGACGGAGGGGAAGACCGGCATCCCGCCGGTGTTCCTCAACCAGTCCATGCCGGAGCTGGATTTATATGGCACGGTGGACGGGGCGGTGTGCTGCCTGGACAGCCTGAACTATCTCACCAGTCCCCGGGAGGTGCAGCGCACCTTCCGGCGGCTGCGGCTGTTCATCGCCCCCGGCGGCATTTTGGTCTTCGATGTGCTCAGCCCCTCGGGCCTCCAGGAGCTGGACGGCCAGGTGTTCCTGGACGAGCGGGAGGACGTGTACTGCGTGTGGCGGGCGGAGTATGAGAAGCGCAGCCGCATCTGCACCTACTGGATGGACATTTTCACCCAGCGGACGGACGGGGCCTGGGAGCGGGGCGTGGAGGAGCACCGGGAGCGGGCTTACACGGTTGAGGAGCTGCGCACCTGGCTCATGGAGGCGGGCTTCACCCACATCCGCACCTACGGCGACTGCCGCATGAGCGCCCCCCGGGAGGGGGAGCGGCGGATCTACTTTACGGCCATCCGGGGGCAGGAGGACCTGTCGCTGCCGGCGGCCGGGAACAAGAAGGAAGGTAACCACTGAAGATGGATAAATTGGTACGAGCAATCACGGCGGACGGCATGGTCCAGGCGGCGGCGGTGTCCACCCGGGACCTCACCGAGCGGGCCCGGCAGATCCACACCACCCTGCCGGTGGCCACGGCGGCCCTGGGTCGGACCCTGGCGGCGGCGGCCATGATGGGCAACGCCCTGAAGGTGGAGGACGCCAGCCTCACGCTGCAGATCAAGGGCGGCGGCCCTCTGGGCACCATTCTGGCGGTGTCCGACGACCAGGGCAACGTCCGGGGCTATGTCCAGCAGCCCCACGTGGACCTGCCCCTCCGGCCCGACGGCAAGCTGGACGTAGGCTCCGCCGTAGGCAATGAGGGGACCCTTACCGTCATCAAGGACCTGGGCATGAAGGAGCCCTATGTGGGCAGCGTCCAGCTCCTGGGCGGCGAGATCGCCGAGGATCTGGCGGCCTACTTCGTGGAGAGCGAGCAGATCCCCACCGCCTGCGCCCTGGGGGTGCTGGTGGACCGGGACCAGAGCGTGAAGGCCGCCGGCGGGTATATCATCCAGCTGCTGCCCGGCGCGGGGGAGGATATCATCACCAAGGTGGAGGGCGGCGTCATGGCCGCCGGGCCGGTGACCGCCCTGCTGGAGCAGAACGACGACCCGGAGGCCCTGCTGCGGACGGTCCTCTCGGACTTCGAGGTGGAGATCCTGGAGACAGCGCCCGTGGAGTACCGCTGCTACTGCAGCCGGGAGCGGGTGGAGCGGGCCCTCATCAGCCTGGGAGCGGAGGAGCTGGAGAAGATCCTGGAGGAGCAGGGGGGCTGTGAGCTCACTTGCCAGTTCTGTGACAAGGTCCACACATTTACCGCCCGGGAGCTCCAGGCCCTCATTGACGGCATCAAGTCCGCCAGGAAGCAGCAGTAAGCCCGCCAGGGGCGCCGCCCCTGGACCCCGCTCACTTTTTGAAAAAAATGAGACAAAAATCTTTGCCGGCAAAACGCCGTTTTGCCGGAGAGGCAAGAAATTAGCACTGCCCCATGATTCAAGACATGACAACAGCCCCGGATGCGGCCGCATCCGGGGCTGCTGCTGTATGCAGTTGTCCTGCATGGCAAGGAGGATAAGCGAAACGGAGTTTCGCGCAAAAGTTCTTTTTGATTCTTTTTCTTTCAAGAAAAAGAATGTATACTGCGGTGCGTATTACCGGATGATGATGGAATCCCGCTCGGGGCCCACGGAGACGTAGGTGATATGGCAGCCGATCTGCCGCTCCACGTACTCCACGTACTTGCGGGCGGCCTCGGGGAGGTCCTCCCACCTGCGGACGCCGGAGATATCGCACTGCCAGCCCTCCATGTACTCCATGACCGGCTTGGCGTCGGGGAGCACGGCGGGGAAGGGGAAGTAGTCGATCTGCTGGCCGTTCAGCTCGTAGTGGGCGCAGACGGGGATCTTGTCCATGTAGCTGAGGATATCCATCTTGGTCAGGGCAATGTCGGTAGCTCCCTGGCACTGCACGCCGTAGCGGGTGGCCACGATGTCGATGGGGCCCACCCGGCGGGGCCGTCCGGTCTTGGCGCCGTACTCGCCGCCGGCCTCACGGAGCTTCTCCGCCTCCTCACCGAACCACTCGCAGGTGAAGGGGCCCTCGCCCACGCAGGAGGAGTAGGCCTTCACCACGCCCACCACCTTCTCGATCCGGGCGCAGGGCAGGCCGGAGCCCACAGGGGCATAGGCGGCGATGGCGTTGGAGGAGGTGGTGTAGGGGTAGATGCCGTAGTCCAGGTCCCGGAGGGAACCCAGCTGGGCCTCGAAGAGGATGCTCTTGCCGGCGGCCTGGGCCTCCCGGAGGAAGGCGCCGGTGTCGCAGATGAAAGGCTTGATCTTCTCGCCGTAGTCCGCCACCCAGGCCCGGAGGTCCTCCATGGTGTAGGGCTTCGCGCCGTAGACCTTCTCCAGGGTCAGGTTCTTCCACTCCAGGATCCCCTCCAGGTGCTCCCAGAGCTTGTCGGGGTAGAGGAGCTCGCCGGCCATGACGGTCTTCTTCTGGTACTTGTCGGAGTAGAAGGGGGCGATGCCCTGCTTGGTGGAGCCGTACTTCTTGTCGGCCAGACGGGCCTCCTCCAGGCCGTCCAGATCCCGGTGCCAGGGCAGCAGCAGGGAGGCCCGGTCGCTGATCTTCAGGTTCTCCGGGGTGATGGCCACGCCCTTGCCGGTGACGTCCTGCATCTCGGTCCACAGGCTCTCGCAGTCCAGGGCCACGCCGTTGCCCAGGATGTTCACCACGCCCTTGCGGAAGATGCCGGAGGGCAGCAGGTGCAGGGCGAACTTGCCCAGCTCGTTGACCACGGTGTGGCCGGCGTTGCCGCCGCCCTGATAGCGGACCACCACATCGTACTCGCTGGTGAGGAGGTCCACCATCCGGCCCTTGCCCTCGTCGCCCCAGTTGATGCCTACGATTGCCGTTAACATGTCATTATCCCCCAAATATCGTAAACTTTTGCATAAGCGTGCAAACAGCGGCGCGGGAGAAAAATGCCCACACCTTTTTACACTTTATCACATTTTACCGATAAAAACAATGGCGAATTTTGCGGCGCGCCGGGGCTCCATACCGGAGAGACCCGCCTTAGATCCGCAAAAAAGCCGGGCGGTGCGCATCATGCGCGCCGCCCGGCTTTCAATAGGTTACTCGATGCTGATAATATAGTAGTACACAGGCTGGCCTCCGGGGAGGACGGACAGCTCCACGCCGGGGCACACCCGGGAGAAGATCTCCTCGGCCTGGGCCGCCTGCTCCTCGGTGACATCCTCGCCGTAGAACACGGTGACGAACTCCGCGTTCTGCTCCGCGGCCTCCTGGGCCAGCTTCTCCAGCAGCACGGCGATGTCCTTGTCGGTGCCGAAGAGCTTTCCGTTCATCAGGGAGAGGTAGTCCCCCTCGCTGATGGCGAAGCCGTCGAAGTCGCTGTTGCGGGCGGCGTAGGTGATCTGGGCGGTGGACACGTTCTGGATAGAGGAGGTCATGGCCTCCAGGATCTCCTGGGGCTCCAGCTCCAGGTCCACGGACATCATGGCGGTGATGCCCTGGGGCACGGTGGCGGTGGGGACCACCACCACCTCCTTGGGGGTGAGGCCCTGGCACTGCTGGGCGGCCATGATGATGTTCTTGTTGTTGGGCAGGACGAAGACCACCTCGGCGGGGACCTTGTTGATCTCCGTGAGGATGCTCTCGGTGGAGGGGTTCATGGTCTGGCCGCCGGAGATGATGCCGTCGGCCCCCAGGTCCCGGAACACGTTGGCCAGCCCCTCGCCGGCGCAGACGGAGAGGAAGCCGTAGCGCTTCTCCGGGGCGGCCACCTGGTCCCCCGCCTCCTCGGTCTGGGCCTTCACCTCGCTGAGGATCTCGCTGTGCTGGTTTTTCATGTTCTCGATCTTGGTGGTCATGAGGGTGCCGTAGGTGAGGGCCTCCTCCAGGGCCATGCCGGGGTGGTTGGTGTGGACGTGGACCTTGATGATCTCGTCGTCGTCCACCAGCACCAGGCTGTCCCCCAGACCCTCCAGGAAGGCCCGGAGCTTGCCGGGGTTCTTGCTGTTCTTGCGCTCGATGATGAACTCGGTGCAGTAGGCGAACTTGATGTCTGCGGTGTCGAACTTCTCAAAGGCGGAGCCCTCGCTCTCGGCGGGGGCGGTTCCCTCCTCCGGCACCTCCGGCAGGGCCTCGCCCCGCAGGGAGGCCAGCATGCCCTCCAGGATCACCAGGTAGCCCTTGCCGCCGGCGTCCACCACCCCCGCCTTCTTGAGGACGGGGTTCATGTCTGTTGTCTGCGCCAGGACCTCGTATCCCACGCGGATCGCCTCCTCCAGCACATACTCCACATCGCTGTTCTCGGCGGCGGCCTCCACCGCCCGCTTGGCGGCCAGGCGGGACACGGTGAGGACGGTGCCCTCGGCGGGCTTCATCACCGCGCCGTAGGCGGCGGCCACGCCCTCCTGCATGGCGGCGGCCAGCTGGGCGCCGTCGGCGGTCTGGTGGCCCTTGAGGCCCTTGCTGAGGCCCCGGAAGAGGAGGGAGAGGATCACGCCGGAGTTGCCCCGGGCGCCCCGGAGGAGGGCGCCGGCGGTGGTGGCGGCGGCCTGGTCCACGGCCTTGTCGTCCTTCTTCTTCAGCTCCGTGGCGGCGGTGCCGATGGTGAGACTCATATTGGTGCCGGTGTCGCCGTCAGGCACCGGGAAGACGTTGAGGTCGTTGATCTGCTGCTTCTGCAGGGTGATGGCGGCGGCGCCGTGGAGCACCATGGCCTTGAACTGGATTCCGTCAATTGTCTGGATCATGGCACGTTATACCCCCTTGGAATTGGACACAACAGAGTCAACGCAGACATCCACGCTTTTGACGGGGATCCCGGTGTACTTGCTGACCTTGTACTGCACCTCGCTCATGATGGAGCGGCAGGCGGCGGTGATGTTGATGCCGTGCTCGACGATGATGTGGAGCCGGATGGACACGGTGTTGTCCTCGTTATAGATGACCTGGACGCCCTTGCTCATGGCCTCCTTGCGCAGCAGGTGGACCAGACCGTCGGTCATGGAGCGGAACGCCATGCCCTTGACGCCGAAGCAGTTGGTGGCGGCGTTGCCGGTAATGTTGGTGAAAACGGCGTCGCTGATACTGATCTCGCCTTTGTTGGTCTGTAATTTTATCATGTAAGACATCCTTTCAGCGAAAATGATCGTTTCGGACTTACTCTCAATCGCGGTATACTATTATATACTATATTCTGATAGATAACAAGCACAAAAGTGAGAAAAAGTGGAAATCCTACAAAAGTATGGAATCTGACAAAAAGCTTCCGCGGGACTATTGAAAAAACGGGTGGTTTGACATATGATAAGAAAAACTCGCCTTGCGGGCCGGATGGGAGGCGGAGACCGTGCTGAGGAGGGGACCGCTGTATGTCCTTGCCTGTTACGTGCTGTGGGGGATTCTGCCCCTGTTCTGGCCCTGCCTGGGGGCGCTGTCCCCGCTGTGCGTGCTGGGCTACCGGATTTTGTTCAGCCTGGCGGTGGTAGGGTGCTACCTGCTGCTGTCCGGCCGGTGGGGAGAGGTCCGCGCCGTGCTGAAGGACCGGCGGGAGATGGCGCGGCTCACGGCCTCGGGACTGGTGATCGCCGTCAACTGGGGCTCCTTCATCTGGGCGGTGAACAGCGGCCACGTGCTGGACAGCAGCCTGGCCTACTATATGTACCCCGTTTTGTCCATATTTATCGGGGCGGTGTTCTTCCGGGAGCGGATGAACGCCCTGCAGTGGGCGGCTGTGGCGCTGATGGCCGCCGGCGTGGCGGTGACGGCGGTGGGACAGGGGGTGTTCCCCTGGCTGGCCCTGGTCATCGGCGGGAGCTTCGTGCTCTACGGCGTGGTGAAGCGGCAGGTGACCTGCGAGAGCGCGGTGTCCCTGCTGGCGGAGAGCCTGGTGACCCTGCCGCTGGCCCTGGCGCTCATCGGCTTTGCGGAGAGCGGCGGCCAGGGGGCGATAGCGGCCCTCCACGGCTGGCAGTTCCTGCTGCTGCCGGCGGCGGGGGCGGTGACGGCGGTGCCCCTGGTGCTCTTCTCCAAGGGAATCCGGGAGACGCCCTATACCCTGGCGGGGGTGCTGATGCTGGTGAACCCCACCCTCCAGCTGCTGGTGGGGGTATTCTGTATGGACGAGGCCTTTACCGCCGCCCACGCCGTGCTGTTCGCCTTTGTGTGGACGGGCCTTGCCCTGTTCATGGCGGGGAATTTTCTGCTCCGGCGGCGGGCCGGACATGAGAAAGCGTAAGGAGAGACCATATGCGTGTGATCACAGGCTCCGCCCGGGGCCGCAGGCTCAGAGAGCTGGAGGGGCTGGAGACCCGCCCCACCACGGACCGGGTAAAGGAGAGCATGTTCAATATTCTGCAGTTTGACATCGAGGGCAGCCGTGTGCTGGACCTGTTTGCCGGCACCGGCCAGCTGGGGATCGAGGCCCTCAGCCGGGGGGCGGCTGCGGCGGTATTCGTGGAGCAGCGGCGGGACGCGGCGGCTCTGGTCCGGGACAATCTCAGGCTCACGGGCCTTGCGGACCGGGCCCGGGTGGTGAACGGCGAGGCCCTTGCCTACCTCGCCTCCGCCGGGGAGCGGTTCGACATCATTTTCCTGGACCCGCCCTACGCCGCAGGGCTCTGGAAACCGGTGCTGGAAGCGGTTTCCCGGTTTGACATTTTGTCGGATCATGGTATAATAATCTGCGAGTCACCCCAGGACGAGGCGCTGCCGGAGGCCGTGGGCTCCTGCCGTGTGCACAGGACCTACCGCTATGGCCGCATCAGGCTCACCACCTATCACCGGGAGGAGGGGACGGCGGAATGAAGATCGCGGTCTGCCCCGGCAGCTTTGACCCCATCACCGTGGGCCACCTGGACCTGGTGGAGCGGGGAGCGGCCCTCTTTGACCGGGTGATATTGTGCGTGATGGTCAACGGGGAGAAGCGCCCCATGTTTACCCCGGAGGAGCGGCTGGAGATGGCCCGGGCCGCCCTCAGCCACATCCCCAACGCCTCTGCGGAGGCCTGGGACGGCCTTCTGGCGGACTTTGTCCGGGAGAAGGGGGCCTGCGCCCTCATCAAGGGGGTCCGCAACGGCATCGACTTCGAGTGGGAGTACCAGATGGCCCAGATCAATCGGGGCCTTCTGCCGGAACTGGATACCCTGCTGCTGCCCGCCCGGGCGGAGCACCTCCACATCAGTTCCACCATGGTGCGGGATATGATCCGCTACCACCAGACATTAGACCAGTGCATGCCCGCTCCGGCGGCGGCTGTTCTCCAGAGGATCAGGGAAGGGAAGGTACAATAAGATGGCGAACGATGTTCAGTATTTGATCGATATGCTCTATGAGATGATCGATGGGGCCAAGGGGGTCCTCATGTCCCCGGACAAGTGCATCATCGTCCGGGAGGACGCGCTGGACCTGCTGGATGAGCTCAAGGGCCAGCTGCCCCTGGAGCTGAAGAAGGCCCAGGACCTGATCCGCGCCAGGGACGAGTTCGTGGAGAGCGCCAAGAAGGAGGCGGAGAAGGTCCGCCGCCAGGCGGACCTGGACGCCAAGACCATCGTGGGGGAGAGCGAGATCACCCGGGCCGCCCGGGAGAGAGCCCACGAGATCCTGCGCCGGGCGGAGGAGCGCTCCAAGAACATGGTCAATGTGACCAATGAATACACCGAGGACGCGCTGCGCCGCACAGAGGACGCCATTCAGATGGCTTTGGACGAGATTCGGGAATCCAGAGCCCGGTTCCGTGCGGTGTCCAACGAGCAGCTCCAGGCCCAGCGGGCCAAGCTGGAGGCCCAGAACAGCGAAAGCGACAAAAATCAGCAGTAAATTTCGTTGTATTGAACGAAAATATGATGCAGCTATGTGACAACTTTCGAGAAAAAACAACATATTGATGGTGGCCGTCAGGGCTGGCACAAGATATTGTGCCAGCCCTGTTTTTTCTGATTTTTACAAAATAGAACATATGTTTTAAATTCAAAAAACCTTGACTTTTTATGGAAAAACACGGCATTTGGCTGTATAAAGATGAAAAATTCGCCCTTGCAATTCGGGGGGCCATGCCGTATACTTAAACTCGAGGTGGTGGAAAGTGGGGGATAGTAGGGAGTAATCCCACGATCTTCCCGGCCCGCGCCCCGGAGCCGCTCCGCGGTATCAGGGGGAAGTGCGGGCCTGTCCGCCTGATTTTCGTCCCCCTGGACGGTGAAAAAGGCAGGTGAGCCCCGGTGATCGGACAGTATCAGCACAATATCGACGCCAAGGGCCGCTTGTTTATCCCTGCCAAGTACCGGGAAGAGCTGGGGGACGCTTTTTATGTCACCATCGGTCTGGACGGGTGCCTCTCCGTATACTCCGACGCCAAGTGGGCGGACCTGACGGAGAAGTTCGACGCCCTGCCCATCTCCAAGGCCCGCAGCATGCGGGTGCTCTTCGCCAACGCCGCCAAGTGCGAGCCCGACGCCCAGGGCCGCATCCTCATCCCCGCCAAGCTGCGGGAGTACGCGGCGCTGGACAGGGAGGTCGTCATCAACGGCGCCTCCAAGTGCCTGGAGCTGTGGAATCCGGAGCGCTGGGCCCCCATCGAGGAGGCCGGCCTCAACCCCGATCAGCTGGCCGCCGCCATGGAGGAGCTGGGGTTCTGATATGGAGAAGGACTACGGACATAAGCCGGTGCTGCTGGAGGAGTGCCTCACGGCCTTGGCCATCCGGCCGGAGGGGACCTACCTGGACGGCACCCTGGGCCGGGCGGGCCACTCCCTGGAGATTCTCCGCCGCCTGAAGGGCGGACGGCTCATCGGCATCGACCGGGACATGACCGCCATCGAGGCCGCCCGGGAGCGGCTGGCGGCCTTCGGGGACCGGGTGACCCTGGTCCACGGCAACTTCTGTGATTTGAGCGAGATCCTGGCCAATCTGGGCGTGGACAAGGTGGACGGGATGCTCTTTGACCTGGGGGTATCCTCCCCCCAGCTGGACGAGGCCCGGCGGGGCTTCAGCTACATGCACGACGCGCCTTTGGACATGCGGATGGACGCCTCCGCCGCCCTGGACGCTCGGCAGGTGGTGAACACCTGGAGCGGCGAGGAGATGCGGCGGGTTCTCTGGGAGTACGGCGAGGAGCGCTACGCCCCCCAGATCGCCCGGGCCATTGTCCGGCGGCGGGAGGAAAAACCCATTGAGACCACCGGGGAGCTGGTGGAGATCATCCGCTCCGCCATGCCGGTCGCAGCGCTGCGGGAGAAGCAGCACCCCGCCAAGCGGAGCTTTCAGGCCATCCGCATCGCCGTCAACGGCGAGCTGGAGGCCCTGGCCCCCATGCTCCACGCGGCGGCGGAGGGGCTCCGGCCCGGCGGAAGGCTGGCGGTGATCACCTTCCACAGCCTGGAGGACCGGATCGTCAAACAGACTATGCGGGAGCTGGCCACGGGCTGCATCTGCCCGCCGGAATTTCCGGTGTGCGTGTGCGGCAGGAAGCCCAAGCTCACCCTTGTCACCCGCAAGCCCATCGTATCCGGGCCTGCGGAACTGGAGGAGAACCCCCGCGCCCGCAGCGCCAAGCTCCGGGTGGCGGAGCGCACGGAATTCTGAGCGCGCGGCAAGCAGATACGGAAGAGGGATGAACCCGCGGAAGGGAGAGCCGCGGGGAGGGAGGAGAAGCATTCATGGCAGCCAGTGTGAAGAGCACGAAGCGGAGATACTACAACACACCCGGCGTTGTCAACGGCAACCTGGCCAGAGATCTGAGCAGCCGCGAGCTGGAGCGGCGCCTGGAGCGCAGCGGAGAGCTGGCTCCGGATCAGTACTATGTCCGCCGCAGGGAGAGCCAGTCGGATATCCTGGCCCGCCGGCGGGCCAAGGTGAAGGCGGCTGTCCGTCCCGCCCAGAAGGTCTCGCCCCTGGCGGTGATCGGCTTTTCCGGCGTGGCGGTGCTGATGGTGGCCCTTCTCCTGTGCTACATCCGTATCAACGCCATCTCCGGCAGCATCGTGGAGATGAAGGAGCAGATCAGCGCCCTGGAGGTGGAGCAGGTCTCCCTCCTCACCCGGTACGAGCAGGCCTTCGACCTGACCACGGTGAAGGAGGCGGCCCAGGCCGTCGGCATGCACCAGCCCGACGACAGCCAGATCTACTACATCGACCTGCCCGGAGAGGACCAGGCCACGTCCTATGGCAATCAGGACGCCGGCGTGCTCAGCCGCTTCTTTGCGGCGGTGGGCCGGAATATCTACGCGGCGGTGGAATATTTCAGCTGACAGAGACTATACATACAGTGGTGAAGGAAGCCGCCCCGGACGTGTCCGCCGGGACCCCGGAGCAGCGGCGCAGCACTGTTCCATACTGCCCTCGGGGCAGGGATGATCGGATAGACCGGGGAGTAAGAGGGCCGTCCTCTTACTCCCTGCTTGCTCATTGGGGCCCGGCGCTGTGCCGCCGGGCAGAGCGCGGGATACAGACAAGGAGGCACCTATGGCAAAGAAGCCCAAGAGACAACCGGACGCGGCCAGAAAGGCAAAGCTCACCATTCAGCGGCGGACCTTGTACCTGCTGATGGTTTTCGGCGTGTTTTCCTTCCTGGCTCTGTTTGCCAAGGCCTACGACCTGACCATCAATCAGCACGAGGAGATGCAGGAGCGGGCCTCCAGTCAGCAGACCCAGAGCACCACCATCTCCGCCTCCCGGGGCACCATCTACGACCGCAACGGGGAGACCCTGGCCATCTCCGCCACGGCGGACACCGTGTTTCTGGACCCCAAAATGATCCAGGAGCGGGCCGACGAGCTGGATCAGGAGCGGGCGAAGAAGCTGGCGGAGGGCCTCAAAGACGGCGAGAGCCTGCCCATCACCGGCGAAGAGTACAAGGATCTCATCGCCACGGAGCTCTCCCGGCTCCTGGACATCGAGGAGGACGACATCCGGGAGAGGATGGAGAAGACCTGGTCCCAGTATGAGGTCCTCAAGAAGCGGGTGGATAAGGAGATCGGCGATCAGATCCGGGCCTTCATCACCGACAACATCACCGGCAAGAACATCCAGGGCATCCACCTTCTCAGCGACGCCAAGCGCTACTACCCCCACAGTTCCCTGGCCTCCCACATCCTGGGCTTTCTCAACAGCGACAACGTGGGGATCTACGGCCTGGAGGCGGTCTACGAGGAGGACCTGGAGGGCACCACCGGCCTTGTGGTCACCGCCCGGGACGGCAACAACCAGGAGATCATGTTCCAGTATGAGCAGTACTATGACGCGGAGGACGGCAACAGCCTCCAGCTGACCATCGACAGCACCATTCAGTCCTACCTGGAGAGCGGCCTGGAGGACATGATCGCCCGCTTCGACGCCGCCAACGGCGCCACCGGCATCGTCATGGACCCCAACACCGGCGCCATCCTGGCCATGGCCTCCAGCCCCACCTACGACCTCAACGACCCCTGGACCATCTACGACACCCGGCTCCAGGACCAGCTGGATGAGCTGCTCACCGGCGGGAACACGGGGGAGGAGACGGAGGAGACGGCGGAGGAGACGGCCGCCTCCGATGACGGGACGGACGAGACCGCGGGAGAGGAGACCGCGGATGAGACGGAGACAGCCCAGACGGATACCACCAGTGCGGCCTACAACGAGCTTCTGGAGGAACTCCAGCTCAAGCAGTGGCGCAACAAGGCGGTCAACGACACCTATGAGCCCGGCTCCACCTATAAGATACTCACCCTCTCCATGGCCCTGGAGGAGGGGACCGTGAGCCTCAACAGCACCTTCAACTGCACCGGTTCCATCAAGGTGGACGGCTGGACCATCGGCTGCTCCAAGAGAGCGGGCCATGGAGTCCAGACCCTGACAGAGGCGGCGGGAAACTCCTGCAACCCGGCCTTCATCAATATCGGCTTCTCCGTAGGAACGGAGGTTTATCACAAATATATGGAGGCCTTCGGCCTCTTTGATCCCACCGGGGTAGATCTCCAGGGCGACGCCGTGGGCATCCACGCCAGCGCCGATGCCTTTACCCAGCTGGACCTGGCCACCTATTCCTTTGGTCAGAACTTTACCGTCACGCCCCTGCAGATGATCACCGCCCAGGCGGCCTGCATCAACGGCGGCTATCTCTATACGCCCTATCTGGTGGAAAAGGAGCTGGACAGCGACGGCAACGTGCTCTCCCAGCACGACGCCACCCCCGTGCGGCAGGTCATCAGCGAGGAGACCTCCGCCACGGTCCGGCAGATTCTGGAGTATGTGGTGTCCGACGGTACCGGCAAGAACGGCCAGGTGGCGGGCTACCGCATCGGCGGCAAGACCGGCACGGCCGACAAGAGCGGTACAAAAGATCCAATCAATAACCCTCAGGGTGACGTGGTGGTGTCCTTCCTGTGCTTTGCCCCGGCAGACGATCCCCAGGTCATCATGCTGCTGACCATGGACACCCCCTCCCGCACCACCGGCACCTACGTCTCCGGCGGCAACATGGTGGCGCCCACCGCGTCCGCCATCATGGCCAACATCCTGCCCTATCTGGGCATCGCCCCGGAGTACACCGAGGAGGAGATCGGCTACGCCGACGCCACGGTGCCCTATGTGGTGGGGATGACCGAGGAGGAGGCCGCCGCCAAACTGGCCTCCTACGGCTTTGAAAATTACCGCACGGTGGGCGACGGCGCCACCGTCACCGACCAGACGCCTCTGGGCGGCGCCATCGTGCCCGCCAACGCGGAGATCATCCTCTACATGGGGGCGGAGAAATCCACCGAGCTGTGCACCGTTCCCAATGTCATCGGCATGTCCGCCGCCAACGCCAACAAGGCCCTCACCGACGCGGGCCTCATCATCAAGACCACCGGCGCCTCCACCAGCGACGCCCGGGTCATCAGCCAGTCCCTGGACGCGGGGGCCCAGGCGGCCGCCGGAACGGTGGTTACCGTCCAGATGGGGCAGGCCGGAACCACGGCGGATTGATCCCACAGCAGGATTTGCAAGGTTTTCCGACACGGAATGGGGTTTACAATAGGATTGCGGCGATTATACTTGACCTGCTGCCCTGTCGGCTGACTGCGGCAGGAGAATGATGAAAGCGTAGGTTGCATATGATGAAGCTGTCACAGCTGCTGCAGGACGTGGCGATCCGGGAGAGCAACGCTGATCTGGAGATGGAGATCACCGGCGTCAGTTACGACTCCCGGAGGACCCAGGCGGGGGATCTGTTCGTGGCCATGGCGGGCTACGAGACCGACGGCCACAAGTTCATCCCCATGGCCCGGGAGAAGGGGGCGGCATGCGTCCTCTGCCAGGAGAAGCCCCAGGGGGAGGGACCCTATGTGCTGGTGGCGGACAGCCGCCTGGCCCTGGCCCAGGTGGGCCGCAGCTGGTACGGTGACCCGGCGGCCTCCCTGAAAATGGTGGGCGTCACCGGCACCAACGGCAAGACCACCACCACCTACCTCCTCAAGGACATCCTGGAGCAGGCGACGGGAGCAAAGGTGGGCCTCATCGGCACCAACCAGAATATGATCGGTAGTGAGGTCCTGCCCACCGAGCGGACCACCCCGGAGTCCTTTGAGCTCCAGGGGCTCCTCCGCCGCATGGCGGACGGGGGCTGCACCCACGTGGTGATGGAGGTGTCCTCCCACGCGCTGTACCTCAAGCGGGTGGAGGGGATCCGCTTCGCCGTGGGGATCTTCACCAACCTCACCCAGGACCACCTGGATTTCCACAAGACCATGGAGAACTACTGCGACGCCAAGGCCCTCCTCTTCACCCGCTGCGACGTGGGCGTGTACAACGCCGACGACCCCTGGGCCCCCCGCCTCATGGGCGGGGCCACCTGCCGGAAAGTGTCCATCGGGGAGCACGGGGCGGACCTTACCGCCCGCAATATCCGGCTGGACGCCGAGGGCGTCACTTTCGACGCGGTGACGGCGGAGGAGAGCGTCCCCGTCCACGTGGGCATCCCCGGCGGCTTCATGGTGTACAACACCCTGGGGGTCCTGGCGGCAGCGGAAGCTCTGGGGGTGGCCCTTTCCGACAGCGCCCAGGTGCTCCGACGCAGCGCCCATGTGAAGGGCCGGGTGGAGGTGGTCCCCACCCCGGGGGACTACACCATGCTCATTGACTACGCCCATACCCCCGACGCCCTGGAAAACGTCCT
>CALWYI010000014.1 GCA_944385715.1 uncultured Oscillospiraceae bacterium
AGCTGGAGAAGTACAAGGCCGAGTTCAAGGATCTGGCCAAGAGCGAGGAGGACGTCCTCTCCCTGGCCCTCTTCCCCCAGGTGGCCCCCAAGTTCCTGGCCTGGCGGGATGGTCCTCACGACGCCCCCGCCGCCGCTCCTGCCGCTCCTGCGGCTGCCCCCGCCAAGCCCGCTGCCGACCCCAACGCCGTCCGCGAGCTGTACGTGGAGGACAAGAGCATCTGATCCGTTTTTCCCCGCAAAACAGAAGGAAAGCGGCCCGCTGCGTACGCAGCGGGCCGCTTTGGCTCCTCTGATAGACCGTCAGGGGCTACCAACAGGCCGGAGGAACCATCCGCCCCGGGAATCGGCCGGGGCAGGCGGTTCCTCTTTTTTCCCCGGCGCATACACTGGTGCAGAGGGGGAATGAGCATGCAGCGACGGATCGCCGTGATCGGCGGAGACATGCGCCAGGTTTACTTAGGACAGATGCTGCTGGAGGATGGGCAGGATGTTGTGACCTGGGGGCTGGAGAAGGGCAATGGTCCCCGGCCTGTGCCGCTGCACATGGCCCTGGAGGCGGACATTTTGATCCTGCCCCTGCCGGCCTGCCGGGGCGGAGGCCTGAACCTGCCGCTGACGGACACGGCCCTGGACCCGGAGCAGCTGTGGCCACGGCTGCGCTACGATCAGCTGGTGCTGGGGGGCATGACCGGCGAGCTGGCGCCCCGGCTGATGGCGGAGTTCGGCCTTACGGTGGTGGACTACTACGACCGGGAGGAGCTCCAGGTGGCCAACGCCGTGCCCACGGCGGAGGGGGCCATCCAGCGGGTCATGGAGGCCACCGACGTGACGCTCCACGGCAGCCGCTGCCTGGTGCTGGGGTTTGGCCGGGTGGGTCGTCTGCTGGCGGACCGGCTGAAGGCCCTGGGAGCCGCCGTGACGGCGGCGGCCCGGCGGTACAGCGACCTGGCCTGGATGGAGGCCCTGGGCTTTGAGAGCCTTCCCATCAAGGCCCTGCCGGGAAATCTGGGCGGATTCGACGTGATCTTCAATACGGTGCCGGCCCCTCTGCTGGATGCAGCCCGGCTGAAGGAGGTGGGGGAAAACTGCCTTCTGGTGGAGCTGGCCTCCGCCCCCGGCGGTATCGACGCGGCGGCGGCAAAGGCGCTGGGCTGCCGGCTCCTGCCCATGCCCAGCCTGCCGGGAGCCGTGGCGCCCCGGACCGCCGCCAGGGCCATCTGCGGCAGCATCCGGCACATATTGGAGGAACGAGGTGAACCCATGTGAAGGACATACGGGTAGGCTTTGCCCTGTGCGGCTCCTTCTGCACCCATAAGCAGGTGCTTGCGGAGCTGGAGAAGCTGTGCGGGCAGTACGGCGAGATCACGCCCATCCTTTCGGAGGCCTGCCGGAGCACGGATACCCGCTTTGGCAAAGCGGAGGAGCTGCGGGCCGCGGTGGAGGCGCTTACCGGCCGCCGGGCCCTGGACAGCATCCCCGCTGCGGAGCCCATCGGGCCCAAGGGGCTGCTGGACATACTGGTAATCGCCCCCTGTACGGGCAACACCCTGGCCAAACTGGCGGGCGGCATCACGGATACCGCCGTCACCATGGCGGCCAAGGCCCACTTGCGCAACGGGAGGCCGGTGGTCATTGCCATGGCCACCAACGACGGCCTCAGCGCCGCCGCCCGGAATATCGGCGAGCTGCTGGGACGGAAGAACTACTACTTCGTCCCCTTCGGCCAGGACGACCCGGAGAAGAAGCCCTGCTCCCTGATGGCGGACTTCTCCCGGATCGGGGAGACCATCGACGCGGCCCTGGAGGGGCGTCAGATTCAGCCGATTCTGCTCTGATGTGACAGCCCCGGGGGAGGCATGGCGCCTCCGCCGGGGCTGGGTCCTATAGTAGGATGTTTTGCGGTCCTTCCGCCGGGGAAGTGTCATCGGACTGTTACGATTTTTTGCCATAGACGTGGTAAAATAGGGACCATCAGGAGGGGGAAGGGGGATACGCCGTGAAAAAATCTGGCGACAAAAGCTGGCGGGAGCGGCTGGCAGCGGGGAGGGCCGCGGCCTGGTATGAGAAGCTGTTCGCCGTTCTCATGTACCTGCCTCTGGTCATGGCGCTGATAGCGCTGCCCTTCCTGCCGGAGCGGATTCCCGCCCATTATGACGCCGCGGGACTGGTGACCCGGTGGGGCAGTCGGTTCGAGGTGCTGATCCTGCCGCCCTGTGTGGTCTTGTTCGGGTTCTTTCTGCGGTTCATGGCGAAGATTACCGGAGAGCTGTCGGGGAACGTCTGGAAGAAGATCAGTCCGCTGATCGGATGCGCAGCCCTGCTGGTGTTCCAGGCCCTGATGCTCTTTATCCTGTATACGTCCTTTGGCCAGGTGGAGGATATTTCCCGCCTGTTCCCCTGGCGCTGATGGAGATGGCCTGCACACAGCAAGCTGGGCCTGCCCGGTGGATTCCGGGCAGGCCCAGCTTGCTTTTCCGGCGGCTTTTCCACCTCCCCTCAGCGGCCCAGCAGCGAATCCACCACCCGGCTCAGGCTGTACCGGCAGCTGACGCCCCGGTCCCTTTCCGGCCTACGCCAGGGTAAAGGTCCCGTTCTCCTCCCGGAGGGAGGCGCTGTAGTAGGCGGTCATGGCCCGGACCAGGTAGTCGGTATCCTTCGCCCCCGCCGTCTCGAAGCAGGAGTGCATGGCCAGCTGGGCAAGGCCGATGTCCACAGTGTTCAGCGACACATGGGCGTTGGAAATATTCCCCAGGGTGGAGCCGCCGGCCATGTCGGAGCGGTTGGCATAGTGCTGCACCGGTACGCCCGCCCGGCGGCAGAGGGCTACGAACACCGCCTGGGCCGCGCCGTCGGTGGCGTAGCGGACGCCGTGCTTGATGACCACGCCGCCGTTCATGACAGGTCGGTTGGTGAGGTCGGCGTACTCCGGGTGGTTGGGGTGGACGGCGTGGGCGTTGTCGGCGGACACCAGGAAGCTGTTGGCCACGGCGCAGGAGCGGTCCCGGCCTGTGGCGGCGCAGATCCGCTCCACCACATCGCTGAGGAAGGTGCCGTCAGCCCCTTGCTTGGTGAGGCTCCCCACCTCCTCGTTGTCCAGAAGGGCAAATACCGGGAGGCTGCCGCTGTCCGAGGCGGCCAGGAAGCCCTGGAAGCAGCCGTAGGCGCACTGGAGGTCGTCCAGCCGGGGGGAGGACACGAACTCCTCCGAGGCCCCCCAGACCAGGCCCTTCTGCCGGGGGACCAGCACCAGGTCATAGCCCAGGATGTCGTCCTCGGCGCAGTTTGCCGCCTGGGCCACGGCGGCGAGGAAGGCGCCCTTGCTCTCCCCCAGCCCCATGAGGGGCACCATGTCGCACTTGCGGTCATACTTGTAGCCGTCGTTGGCGCTGCGGTTCATGTGGATGGCCACGTTGGGGATCATCAGGAGGTCCCGGTCCACATAGACCAGCCGGGTCTCAATGGCGCTGCCGGTCCGGACCAGTGCCCGGCCCGCCACCGTCAGGGGCCGGTCCAGCCAGGGGGCGCAGAGCATGCCGCCGTAGCCCTCGGTGTTCAGGCGGATATAGCCGTCGGGCCCCTCCATCTCCGGGCGCTCCTTGATGCGGAAGGTGGGCACGTCGCTGTGAGCGGCGGAGATGAGAAAGCCGGCAAAGTCCGTCCGGGGGACCCGGAAGGCCGCCAGGGCGGAGCCGTTGCGGGTGACAAAGTATTTCCCGCCGGGGGCGAGCTGCCAGGGGGCGTTCTCAGCCAGCCGGACGTAGCCGGCGTCGGCGAGGCGGCGGCACAGGCTGTCCACGGCGTGGAAGGGGCTGGGGCTGCTGTCGATAAAGCGGAGCAGATCGTTCATGGCAATCTCCTGTCTGATGAAATAGATGCGGGAAGGGATCAGTAGAACCAGAGGAAGGCGTGGTGGACGGGGTCCTCCTCCGGGCCGCTGCGGATCTCCACCTGGTGGCGGCCCTCGTCGGTGGACTGGTAGAGGCAGCGGATGGGGGTCCCCAGGAGGATCTGCTTGCGGTAGACGATCTCCAGGGTGCCCGGCAGGCAGTCGAACACCGCCTGGGGCAGGGCCTCCAGGGCGTAGTCCAAGTAGTGGAGATTGTTGACGTGGTGGTTGGTGTCGATGTCCCGGCGGCCTATGGTGCAGGAGAAAGCCTCCTCCGCGGCGGGGCCGCTTCTGCCGTTGGTATGGAGATTCTCGGAGAATACCGCCTGGGGGTCCAGGGTGTAGGCGGAGCGGACTTCGTCGGTGATGCGGGTGACCCGGCCTGTGCGGACGCTCAACAGGCACCACCGGGAGGTGGCCAGGGCGACGGGCGTATCCCCGGAGAAGATGCGGAAATCCCGGTCGGAGAGAAAGCCCTCCAGGGTCCGGGGCCAGGTCTCGATGGAGAGAGGGGCGTTCCACAGGGGACGCTCCAGCAGCTGAACCCGCCAGCCGGTGAGGATCCAGCAAAGGCCGGTCTCCTCGGCGTTGAGGAGGCTGTAGCCGCAGTGGTAGGAGTCCACGGCGGCGGCCTCCTGGAGCAGCCGCAGGGCGCCCTTGTGGCAGAGCCGGCCATCAAGGCCCACGTCGGCGTAGGTCACGGTGCAGGGGTAGACAAAATGGGAGATGGGGATCACTTCCTTGCTGAAAATATTGTCACCATTTTACCCCACCGGCGGTCCGGTGTCAAATCCGTCCATGAATTCCGGAAAAAAAGGAAGAAAATGCAGGAACCCTCTTGACCTTCCCCTGGGGGGAAGGTATATAGTGTGGGCAGAAAGGAAGGAGATCCGGTGAAGATCAACGAGGTGGAGGCCCTGGTGGGGGTCACCAAGAAGAATATCCGCTTCTACGAGGAGCAGGGGCTCCTCTCACCCCGCCGCAACAGCGCCAACGGCTACCGGGACTACGGAGCGGCGGAGGTGGACGCCCTGCGGCGGATCAAGCTCATGCGGAAGCTGGGGGTGCCCATCCCGGAGATCCACCAGATGCTCTCCGGGGCCCGCACGGTGGGAGACAGCATGCGCCGCCATCTGGTGACCCTGGAGCGGGAGCGGAAAAACCTGGAGCAGGCGGCGGCGCTGTGCGCCGCCCTGCGGGACCGGGAGGTGCGGCTGGATACCCTGGACGCGGAAGCGATCCTCCGGGAGATGGAGGAGCTGGAGCGGACGGGCACCACCTTTCTGGACCGGCAGCGCCAGGACATCCGCTATGTGGGACCGGCGCTGGCGGCGGCGGTATGCGTGCTGCTGCTGGGGGCCATGATCGCCCTGATGTGCTGGTCCGTGGCCATGGACCCCGGGGAGGCGCCGCCCTGGCCGGTGCTCCTGCTGCTGATGGCGGCGCCGGCGGCGGTGATCGTGGGGGTGCTGCTGGCCCTGGTCCAGCGGGTCCGTGAGATCGGGAGAGGAGAGATGGAGGATGCGAAACGGTACTGAGAAAAAGCGCAGGGGCCTGGCCGCCGCCGTGGCGGCCCTGGTGATGGTGGTGATCTTCGGGCTGCTGCTGCTGGGAATCCTGTCCGCCCTGAAGGAGACCACGGGCTTTGGCGTCCACCTGGCCGCGGCCTTTCTGGGGCTCTACGCCCTGGTGGTGCTGGCCATGATCGTGGGGGTGCTGGCCGCCCTGCGCCAGCGCCTGCGGGAGCTGAAGGGCGGCGAGGAGGACGAGGCGAAGAAATACTGATCCGCTCCGGCGGACCGGGGCGAAGGCCCCGGCGCTGAAACCATAACGAAAGAAAACAGGAGGAAAGAATATGCTGCTGCTGAATATCGATTACGTCCCCGGCAGGGAGATCGAGGCCCTGGGCATGGTGAAGGGCACCGTGGTCCAGTCCAAGAACATCGGCCGGGACTTCATGGCGGGGATGAAGACCCTGGTGGGCGGCGAGATCGTGGGCTACACCGAGATGCTCATCGAGGCCCGGCAGATCGCCACCAAGCGGATGGTGGACGAGGCGGAGGCCCTGGGGGCCGACGCGGTGGTGAACGTCCGCTTCGGCTCCGCCGCCGTAATGCAGGGGGCCGCCGAGGTCATCGCCTACGGCACGGCGGTGAAACTGAAGTAAATCCGGCCGGGAAACATACCATCGGTCCGCTCCGGGACTTCTGGGGCGAACAGAGAGGAAGCGCCCTCCGCAGGCTTGACCTGCGGAGGGCGCTTCCTCTCTGATGTACCTTTGTGGCGTGCTCAGAACTTCTTGATGTCGTCCAGATCGGCGACAAATACCACCACGCCGCCTACGCTCATCTGCACCGGCATCACCGGGATCGCGGGGTTGGGCCCGCCGGCGGACATGGACAAATCGGAATATGTCATCTGCTGCCGGCGTCCGGCGCACTGCTTGAGGATGTCCAGAGCCCCCTGGAGACGGGACTCCTCCACGCCGATCATCAGCGTCATGCTCTTCTTCTTCAAAAAGCCGCCGGTGGAGCTCAGGACAGTGGCAAAAAAGCCGCCCCGATTCAGCTCGTCCACAGTATCCGCGTAGTCGTCTCCCTGCAGAACCGCCAAAATCAGTTTTTTCTTTGTTGTCTCCTTGTCCATATGGTTCACCTCATTCCGTCAGGATCGATCCTGAGATCGTACTTCCATTATACCCGTTATTCCCGTATTTGCAAGTAAAATTCTGGGAACTTTCACCGGGCCGCCGGGAAAAGTCCGCCGTTGCGCGGCGGTGCAAAATGTGTTATTCTGTCTCAAAGCCCTGTAAGGAGAATTGCCATGGCCTACCAATACCTGCTTTTTGACGCGGACAACACCCTCTTCGACTTCGACGCCGCCGAGCGCAACGCCCACCTCCAGCTGTGCCGGGACTACCACCTGGCCTTCTCCGAGGAGGGCTATCAGCTCTACCACCAGTGCAACGCCCAGCTCTGGCACGAGTTCGATCTGGGCCGCTGCACCAAGGAATTTCTCCTGGTGGAGCGCTTCCGCCGGTACCTGGCCATCACCGGCGAGAAGGCGGACCCGGAGGCTCTCAACGTCGCCCATCTCAGGGCCCTGGGGGAGGGGGCCATCCTGATGCCCGGGGCCCTGCCCCTCTGCCGCCGGCTGGCGGAGGACCACCAGCTCTACCTCCTCACCAACGCCGTAGCCTCGGTGCAGCGCCAGCGGTTCGCCCGCTCCCCCATCGCCCCCTTCTTCCGGGGCGTCTTCATCTCCGAGGAGGTGGGCTGCGGGAAGCCCAGCCGCGCCTATTTCGAGTATGTATTCCGGGCGGTGCCCGGCATGACGGCGGACAACGCCCTGGTTATCGGCGACTCCCTCTCCAGCGACATCCAGGGGGCCAACAACGCCAGGCTCCCCTGCTGCTGGTTCAATCCCCAGGGGCTGCCCCGGCCGGAGGGGCTGCGGATCGACTACGAGATCCGGACCCTGGAGGAACTGCTGTCCATCGCGTGACCACCCAAAAGAGCCGTGGGGGCGGATACATCCGCCCCCACGGCTCTTTGCCTGTAACAGTGCTCCTCGGCAAAGGCGCTGCCCTATACCGCCACCGTGCGGGACTTTTTCGCGGTGATCCGGAAGTAACAGCACCTGCCCTTGCCTTTCTGCTTTGCCAGATACAGCGCCTGGTCCGCCTGGACGTAGAGGTCGTGATACGTGACATCAGAGCCGGCGCAGGCGCAGGCCCCCACGCTGCACCGGACCGCCACAGGCTGATTCTGCCAGCGGATGTCGCCCAGCGCGCAGTTGATCTGTGTGCCGAAGGCCAGCGCCTCCGCCTGGTCCAGGGCCCGGTCCAGCACCGCGGCAAACTCATCGCCGCCGATACGGCCAAGCCCCGTCGCTTCCGGAAACACGGACTTCAGCCGGGCAGCCGCCTCTATCAGGACATGGTCCCCGCAGGGGTGTCCGTACTGGTCGTTGACAGACTTGAAGTCATCCAGATCGATGACAAAAAATGTCAGCCCGAAGGGACTGGCCCCCCGGCACAGGTGCTTTTCCACCTGGTATTCCACTGAGATCTTGTTGAGCAGCCCCGTCAGCGGGTCCTTTCCCACCAAGCCCTGCAGCTTGCTGTTAATTTGGACGATCTGCTGCCGCTGCAGCAGGCTGGTGGAGGCGTGGTGGGCGTTGGTCAGGGATACGGCCAGCGCCACCAAAAAGGTGATGGTGAGATTGAGCACCTGTCCGGCGGGCAGCAGGGGGGCCGCCAGCAGCTGAAACAGTATGTATCCAACGCCAAAGTTTATGAGGGCATATCCGGGGGAGAACTGAATAAAAATGGAAATTCCCAGCACCGCGGTGGTAAGCACCCCGATGTTTTCGCCCGGGTCCTGGTGCAGATCGTAGGCGTTGAGGGCCACATGCCACGCCAGGATCAGCAGAATCACGGTGTACTGCATCCGCTGCCGTGCCTCCAGGGAGGCCCGGCGCAGCATCTGACGCGCAAGCACCCACAGTCCGGCAATGGCCAGCAGGAGGCAGTACGCCCCGAAATAGATCCGGTTGTTCAGCGTCCCCAGGCCGGACCGGGACCAGAACAGGACCCGCGCAATATTATAGCATTCCACCACAAAAATAATCCCGCAGATCACCAGCAGGGAGAGATCGTTCTTCCGCACCGACTCCCGCAGGAAATCTCCCCGGACACGCTCCGGCACACGCAAAACCGCGAGGGCCGCATTCTTGATCCGGCTGTACCATATCCCCATCGTGTGTCACTCCTTCTGCTCCCGTGCCGCCGAACTGTTTCAGCCGCACTCAGATGGGCTGATGCTTTTTTGTATGGCAGAAAGAAGCCGCCCCGACGCACTCTCTGCGGGTACATCGGCCGAAGCTGCGAGATCCGCAGCGCGTCCACCTCCCCAAGGCCGGAGCGCTTCCTCCCAGTCTCAGTATACACTCCCCTGTCTGTGCGGATAGGGACCTGCGCAAAACGGGTGCCTTTCTGCGCAAAATCAACCGCGCGCCCCGAAGCCTTCCTGCTGTGCAAACCGAAATATGGGGGTTATATCCCCTTATTAAGGAGGATTATAACCCCCATACTATGTTTTGTCAAGAAGGGGGCGCGCATATGATCATCTTTGATAAACTGTGGACTGTCATGGCAGAGAGAGGTGTCACTACCTATCAGCTGCGGGAGAAGTGCGGCATCGACAGCAAAACGATCCGCCGTCTCCGCGCCAACGACAACATGGAGACCAAGACGCTGAACAAGTTGTGCGCGGCGCTGCACTGCCGGCTGGAGGACATCGCCGAGTATGTGGAAGATCCACTCCCGTCATAACCGCGCATGCCAGTGTGAAATCGCCCGGCGGTGCCGCGTCAACCATCTCTATATGGCAAAACCGCTTTGCCCAGAGTTTCCCCATATGCCCGGACGCGGCAATCCCCCGGGCGGTCCGCAGAGCGGACCGCCCGGGGGATTGCCTATGTATGGGGGACAGCGGCGGCGCCTACGCATTCTCCGCCAGAGAGCGCAGCAGGGCGATCTCCTCCCCGTGGCCGGCGTCGTCGGTGGGGGTCTCCAGCACAAAGGGCAGATGCCGGAGGGCCGGGTGGGTGAGAAAGCGGACAATGGTCTCCGTCCCCAACGTCCCCTCCCCGATGCGGGCGTGGCGGTCCTTCCGGGAGCCGGGCGGGTTCATGCTGTCGTTGATGTGGACGGCGTACAGGCGATCGAGGCCCACCGCCCGGTCAAACTCCGCCAGCACGCCGTCCAGGTCCCCGATGACATCGTAGCCGCCGTCGGACATGTGGCAGGTGTCCATGCAGACCCCCACCTTCTCCGGCAGCGCCACCTGGTCGAGGATCTGCCGCAGCTCCTCAAACCGGCCGCCGATCTCGCTGCCCTTCCCCGCCATGGTCTCCAGCAGCACCACCGTATGCTGCTCCGGAGTGAGGACCCGGTCAAGCATCTCCGCGATGAGGCGGCTGCCCGCCTCCACCCCCTGGCCCACGTGGCTGCCGGGATGAAAATTATAGTAGTTGCCTGGGAGGTACTCCAGAAGGGCCAAATCCTCCCGCATCATCTTCTCCGCCAGGCGGCGGATGCCGTCGTCTTTGGAGCAGGGGTTCATGATGTAGGGGGCGTGGGCCACGATGGGACCGAAGCCGTTTTCCGCCATCAAGACCCGCAGCCGCTCCAGATCCGCCGGATCCGTGGCCTTGGCCCGGGCGCCCCGGGGGTTGCGGACAAAGCACTGAAAGGTGTTGGCCCCGATGGCCAGGGCCGTCTTTCCCATTTTTGCAAATCCTCCGGCGGAGGACAGGTGCGCGCCGATATACAACATTATCCCAGCTTCTCCCTTACATAAGTCATGAGCAGCTCCCGGTCGTTGGGGAGCTTCTCCTCAATCACCAGCTCCAGAAGCTCCCGCAGCAGCTCCCCCACCGCCGGGCCCCGGAGGCCCAGGGCCGTGAGATCCCCTCCCCGGACCGCCAGCTGGCCCAGGGAGAAGCAGCTGCCCTGGGCGATGACCAGGTCCAGCAGGGCCTCCCACTGGTCGATGAGGGCCTGCCGGTCCCGGCAGGCGGGGGCCTGGGCCTGGTTGTCCGCCCGCTTCACCTCCAGCAGGAGCTGCAGGGTCTCCTCGCCGTACCGGGCCAGGTTCCGCCGCACGGACCGCTCGCTGAAGGCCAGCTCGCAGTCGTGGCGCTCCACCAGGGTGAGAATGGTCTTTCTGCTGTGGTTGTCAAAGCGCAGCCGGTCCATGACCGCCTCCGCCTTTTTGACGCTCTCCCGCCAATGACCGTAGAAATGGCCCCGGCCATCCTCCCCCAGGGAGAAAGTCTCCGGCTTTCCCAGGTCGTGGAGCAGCATGGTCCACCGCAGCACCGGCCGGGGCGGTGCCGCCGCCACGGACCGGGCGGTGTGCTCCCACACGTCGTAGCAGTGGTAAGGGCTGCGCTGGTCGAAGCCCACACAGGGGGCGATCTCCGGCAGGAACACCGCCAGAATGCGGGGATAGCCCAGCAGCGCCTCCGCCGCCCAGGGCCCGCAGAGGAGGCCTGTCATCTCCACATGAATCCGCTCCGGGGCGATGTTCCCCAGCAACGCCCGGCACCGGTCCATGGCGGCGGCGGTCTCCGGCTCGATGGCAAAGCCCAGCTTGGCGGCGAAGCGGAGCCCCCGCATGATCCGCAGGGCGTCCTCCCGGAACCGCTGCTCCGGGTCCCCCACCGCCCGCAGCACCCCGGCGGAGAGGTCCGCCCGGCCCCCGAAGGGGTCCCGTAGCTCCCCCCGGAGGTCCATGGCGATGGCGTTTACGGTGAAGTCCCGGCGGGAGAGGTCCTCCTCCAGGGAGGAGGTGAAATCCACGTGGTCCGGGTGGCGGTTGTCCAGGTAGTCCCCGTCCCGGCGGAAGGTGGTGACCTCCACCCCCCGGCCGCCGCCTATGGTGACGGTGCCGTGCTGGAGGCCCGTGGGCAGGGCGTCGGCCCCAAAGAGGGCCATGACGTCCTCGGGCCTGGCGCTGGTGGTCACGTCCCAGTCCCCCGGGTCCCGGCCCAGCAGCATGTCCCGCACGCCGCCGCCCACACACCAGGCCTCCCAGCCCGCTTCCTCCAGCCGCTTCATCACATTTTGTACCTGTTTCGGTATCCGCATCACCGGCATCCTCCTGTCCTCCTTCCGGTCCTGTTCCGGAGCATGGGCGCCGCAAAGCCGCCTGTCGCCCGGAAAAGCCGGGGACCTGTGATCCGGTGTTCATTTCCTTCCTCTCCGGCGTATAATGCTCTATAGGAAGCAGCCATACTAGGAAAAGGAATTCCTTATTGCATTAAAAAGGTGGATATAGTATAATACAATTCTGCGAAAAAGGCAAATACCGGCGCAACGCCGTTCGGGAAGGAATTTTTTCCATGACCCATGTTGATACGAAAATTCAGCACTATATCGTCCCCGGCCGGCGGGTCCACCTCTCCGGCATCGGCGGCGTGTCCATGTGCCCCCTGGCGGAGGTCCTCCACGGCATGGGCCTGAAGGTCCAGGGCAGCGACATGAAGGACAGCGCCACTGTGGAGCACCTGCGGAGCCTGGGCATCCCCGTGGCCGTGGGCCACAGCGCCCAGGACATCGAGGGGGCGGAGTTCCTCATCCGCACCGCCGCCATCCACGACGACAACCCGGAGATCGCCGCCGCCCACCAGAAGGGCATCCCCGTCTTTGAGCGGGCGGAGGCCTGGGGGGCCATCATGCAGCGGTATGAGAACGCCGTGTGCATCGCCGGCACCCACGGAAAGACCACCACCACCGCCATGACCACCCACATCTTCATGGCCGCCCAGGCGGACCCCACGGTGATGATCGGCGGCACCCTGCCCATGCTCCACAGCGGCTACCGGGTGGGCAAAGGCGACACCATCATCCTGGAGTCCTGCGAGTACTGCAACAGCTTCCTCCACTTCTTTCCCACCGTGGCGGTGGTGCTGAACGTGGAGGCGGACCACCTGGACTTCTTCAAGGGCCTGGACGACATCAAGCACTCCTTCCGCCGCTTTGCCCAGCTGGTGCCCCAGGACGGCCGGATCATCGCCAACGCCGACGACCCCGGCGCCATGGACGCCCTAAAGGGCCTGGCCCTCTTCACCTTCGGCCTGGAGAACCAAGCGGACTGCCGGGGGGAGAACCTCACCTGGGACCACGGCCTGCCCACCTTTGACATCGTGGTCGGGGGGAAGCGCTATACCTCCCTGACCCTCCGCACCGCCGGACGGCACAACGTCCTCAACGCCCTGGCCGCCGCCGCGGCCGCCTACGTGCTGGGGATTCCCGGCGAGGCGGTGAAGGCGGGGCTGGAGGCCTTCTCCGGGGCGGGCCGCCGCTTCGAGTACAAGGGGGCGTACAACGGAGCCAAGGTCTACGACGACTACGCCCATCACCCCGGCGAGCTCCACGCCCTCCTCACCACCGCCCGCAGCATGGGGTATGAGCGGGTGATCTGTGCCTTCCAGCCCCACACCTACAGCCGCACCAAGGCCCTGTTCGACGACTTCGTCCGGGAACTGCGCACCGCCGACCAGGTGGTGCTGGCGGAGATCTTTGCCGCCCGGGAGAAGAACACCATCGGCATCTCCTCCGCCGATCTGGCAGCGGAGATCCCCGGCTCCATCTTCTGCCCCACTCTGCAGGACGTCACCGAGGCCCTGCGGAGGATCGCCCGGCCCGGGGACCTGATCCTCACCGTGGGGGCCGGGGACATCTACACCGCCGGGGAGGCCCTGGTGAAGGGCTGAGTCCCCGCCTTATCGCCCATACACGCCGAAAGAGAGAGAAAGAGGCACGCCATGACTGTATCGCCCATCTATACCGCCGCTCCTGCTGAGGGGCTGGCAGAGGAACAGAAGATCGTGTTCGCCGCCCTGGAGGAGCTCCATATCCCCTTCGAGCGGGTGGAGCACGAGTACGCCAACACCATGGAGGACTGCAAGGCCGTCAGCGCCGTGCTGGGGGTGGACGTGTGCAAGAACCTGGTCCTCTGCAACCGGCAGAAGACCCAGTACTACCTCCTCACCATGCCCAGCGACAAGCCCTTCCACACCAAGGATCTGTCCCACCAGATCGGCTCCGCCCGGCTGAGCTTCGCCTCCCCGGAGGCCATGGAGGAGCTGCTGCGGACCCCGCCGGGCTCCGCCTCCATCCTCTCCCTGCTGTTCGACAGGGAGCACAAGGTGCAGCTGGTGATGGACCGGGAGACCCGGGCGGGGGAGTTCTTCTCCTGCCACCCCTGCAAGAGCACCGGCACCCTGAAGCTCCATACCAGCGACGTGCTGAACGTGTTCCTCCCCTACACCGGACACGAACCCCTGGTGGTGGATCTGCCCCGGTACGAGGAGGACCAGGCATAACAACAAATGATCCCGGAGGGCTGACAGCCCTCCGGGATCGTTTCATCTGTGGTCAGTTTTTCTCCATATACTCCAAATTTAGGCCCGTTCAGACGGCAGCCCAAAGCGGTCCGTCAGGTCTTATCTGTGATGCCGGAACAAGGGTTGTTTCGTCTCACTCCGGGTCATATATGTAAAACTTGTCGGTACAAGAGTTCCTTATGCCGCGGAGGCCATGCAATGATTGGCCCCGTCTACCCTGGCGGGCGGTACAAAGAGAGGGTGCGGTCTATGAGCGGAGGAACGCCGCGAGCAGGGCCACCCCGCAGACCGAGAGAATCCCGAAACGGGGCCGTCTCGACAGGGCGAAGTGGCGGGGGGTGTTTGGGTTCAGATAGATGGTGTAGCACTCGCCCGCTGTGTATTTTTTCAGGAAGGGGGAGTCCAGGAAGCCCAGCCAAAATCGCTTCTCCAGGCTCGCCTGCTGATAGGAGACGCCGTCCACCTGGTAGCGGAAGACCGCCGAGCCGCAGCTGAGGCCGCTCCTCCTCCTTCCATACGTGGTAATGTCCAGGAACTCCCCCTGACAGGGGACCGTGCATTTCAGACGCTTATACCAGTTGACCAGGTCAACCGACAGAAGGGCGATACCCACCAGCAAAAACTCGATCCGGGTGAGAGACTGCGAGGGGATGTGGAGCCGCGGCACCAGCCACATCAACCCGCCGCAGAGCAGCAGAAGAAGGCCGCAGAGGAAACTGACCCGCGGCGCATAGGCCCGGCGGGTCAGCCCCATAAGGACGCATATCAGTCCGCACACGACCAGAAGGATGCCAAAGGTCGGGATGTCCACATCGAAATATCTCCACATCGAAAAACATCCTTGTCTCATAGAGTGGTAGTTTTTAGAGCCCCTCCCCAAGGGCTGTGTCTCTGCCCGCTATTTCGGCGGTTCCCCGCCTGTCATAAGGGATTATGGCGAACCGCACGCACTTCGCCGATATGATACAGCACGCTGTCCATAAGATACCGCAGGGCCAGCTGTTTCTCCTCCTCCGTCAGCAGCTCCAGTGTCTGAAGCAGGGAAATGTGCAGAATCGAGGTGTCGGAAGTCACCTCCGTTACAGCAAAGGCGTACTGGCTGGTCTTTCCCAGCACCGTCACCTTTGCCTTGATATCGCCAGCCAGGGCCTTATCATATTCGCCGTCCATCTTGTCAATTACGTCAAACACTGCGAATACCACCATCCGGCGCGGGCAATTCAGATTTTCCTTTAATCCTGGCATGTTCCTTCTCCTTGCTTCCCCAAATTTACGCCGCCGGGCGAAGAGAACCCATAATGTCTGTCTTTAACCCGTTGTCGCCCAGCTGTGCCTCCTGACTGGAAGTAAAAATCACGAGATAGGCCTGATCCTGCCATACAGAGACGGAATATGAGAGGTAAACGGTGACCCCTTCGCCTGCAAAGGCGTAGTTCTGCACCGCCCACGCCATTTCTCCGCTCTCCTGTGTCGTCTGCTCGCCCAGCGGTTCAATGCCCGGGTAGACCGTGTCCAGCCCTTCGGTCACCTGCCCGAACACCTCGTCTGCGGTCTCCGCGCCGGCCAACGGGAGCGTATTGACAGTAAGGGTGAAGTACTCGCTGCCCGCCGTGGAGAGGATGGTCAGGATGCCGTCCCTGATCTCAAAGTCCGGAGCCGCCCCTTCTTCCGCGTACATAAACTGAAAGGGAACCCTCTCATCGGAAAACAGCCGGTAGCTGGTTCCCGCCGGCCCCAGGCACCGGAACGACGCCACCGCCGACAGGAGCGTCTCCCGGGCGGCTTCGTCCCCCTGGGGGCAGGAGGCGATCACGTTGTAGCAGCCAAAGCCGTTCTGCCCCTCCAGAAACGCCGCCAGGAATCCCATCGTGGAGCCGCCGCTCTCCGTGGCCGCAAACTGGATCTGGTAGGAGTTCAGGTCGCCGATCTGCCGGTACTCCTGGCTCAGGATTTCGTAATCCGTAATGTCCGTGCTCTGCAGGAGCCCGATAAAGTGCCGGACATAGCGCTCCGCGTTGGCTTCCGCATCCGCCAGCGTATATGCGGGAAAGCCGGACCAGTAGGTATAGAATCCCACTTGCAGGGAGCAGCTTCCGTCCGACGAGAGGAATACGGCGCTGCCGGGATCGGTCTCCGTAAAATCCGCCGGGATCTCCATGGAGAAGTTCAGGTAATCGTTGGTATAGCCGGTCTGCCCCGGCTGTGCGCCGCCGTCGGGTTCTGAGACGCCGCTTTCCGGTACCGCCGCCGAGACCGGCGGTCCGGAGGCCCCGCCCTCCGGCGGCGCGGTGGTTCCCGCAGTAAGTTTCCCGATACCCAGCCCGATCGCCGCGGCGCACAGGATCAGCGCCGCCAGGGTAAGGGCCCTCCGCGGAAGCGTTGCCCCCGCTCCGCCGCCTTCCGGCGCCGGTCCCCCGGGCCCCTCTTCGGCTTTGGGGGAAGCTGCCTCGGCGCTCCCGCCTGCGGCGGCCCGCAGAAAGGCCTCCATAGAGGGAAAGCGGTCCTCCGCCTTCACCGCCATGGCCTTCATGATGGCCGCCTCCAGATCCGCCGGCAGGGAAATACCCAGCTCCGAAGGTTTTTTCAGGGTGTCGTGGTGGACCCGGGCGATGGAATCCGGCGGCAGCTGGCCGGTGACACAGCGGTACAGCGTGGCCCCCATGGCATAGACGTCTGTCCACGGCCCCTGGCTGCCGTGGCTGGAGTACTGCTCCTCCGGCGCGAAGCCGTGCTTCAGGATCACCGAGACGCTCCTTTCCTCCCCCGCGGAAAACCGCGCCGCGCCGAAGTCCAGCAGCTTGCTCTCCCCGCCGGAGGTGATGGAGACGTTGTCGGGGCTGATGTCCCGGTGGGTGAGCCCCAGCCCGTGGACATGGACCAGCGCCTCCATAATGGGCCGCAGGATGGTCATCGCCTGGTCCCAGGGGATCGTTCCGCCCTGGGCGGCAAGATAGGCCTTCAGGCTCATGCCGTCCACATACTCCATCACGAAGTAGGCGGTGCCGTTCTCCCGGAAGTGGTCCTGCACCGAGACGATATGGGGCGTTCCCTGGAGCTTGGCCAGAATCCGCGCCTCCTCCAGAAAGCGGTCCAGGCCGCTTTCGTAGTCCTCTCTCCTGCGCCCGGTCAGCACCACCCGGTAGCGGTCGGCATGGCGGGTGGCGAGGCCGGAGGGCATATACTCCTTGACGGCGACCCTGATCTCCAGCACCAGGTCGTACCCCAGGTAGGTGATGCCAAAGCCGCCTACCCCCAGCACCCTGCCCAGGCGGTACCGGCCCCGGAGGACCGTCCCCAGGGGGAGCGCCAGAAAGGGCTGTTCCTCCTCCCCGGGGAACCCGCAGTGGGGGCAGACGGCGGCATCCTCCGGCTTTTCCCGAAAACAGCCGTAACAGACGCTTTCCCAATTCATCCCGTCTCTCTCCTTCCGCCCAGCCCCATGCTTTTCTCCATACAGTGCGTCATCCCTGCGCCGCCCATTTCGCGGGAGAGGGGCATTATTTGCCATGTTGGTTCCTCCGGCTGCCGGGTGCAGGATCCCGGCAGCCGGAGGCGTTTTCTCTTACCAGGGGCGGATGCTGGCCATCACCTGGTTGCACAGCGCCACCACCGTCTCCTGATTGGAGGCGCTGTACATGGCGCTGACATAGAAGCACTGGCCGTCGATGACCGCCGCGCCGCTGCTGAAGTAGTAGGAGCCGATGGTGTAGTTCTGGCAGAGCCACTCCGCGCCGCCGGTGACGGCGGTGTACCGCTCCCCCGCGGCTCCGCCGGACGCCGCGACCGAGGCGGCGTGATCGTCAAGCAGCTCCTCCGGCGTAGTATAGCCAAACTCTGAGACATATCCGGCCTCCACCCCGCCCGCGTCCGGAGAGTCGACATTGCCCAGGCCGGCGTCCACGGCAGCCTCCGTGGGATAGACAGCGATCACCTCAGCCGTGTCATTTTCCAGCTGGAGCGACGTCTCCCACACGCTCCCCTGGGCGAGAGAATTGTCGATGATGAATTTGATCCCGATATTCTCGCTGTACCACATGCTGTAGGTCATGTCCGGAATACCGTCGGTTCGGAAGGTCCGCAGGATCTCCGAGATCTCCTCCTTGCCCGCCTCGTCGCCCACGGGATAGGCGCCCAGGATGCTGTAGCAGCCGAAGGCGCTGTCCCCCTGCACCGCCGTATAGACCATATCCATGGTAACGCCGTCGGTGTCCGTGCCGGTAAAGCAGATCTGATACGCCTCCTGGCCCCCTATGCTGTCAGATCCGGCGGATCGGATCGTAAAATCCGTCACATCAAAACTCGTCATCATAAAAGAAATGACGGTTTCCTGGTTCGTTTCCACATCGGAGAGGGAATAGATGGGGATCCCGGCGTTCCACAGGAAGCTGGTCATGACCGCGCAGCCCCGGTCCTCATTCATAAAGCTGAAGCCATCCGCGCTCACGATGTAATCCGAAGGGATGTCAATGCTGGCGTTGAGGATGCCAAGGTCCCTTGTCTCCATCTCCAGGGTGGACGCGGGCGGGACGGACGGCTCATCCGTTGTGTCCGGCGTGTCCGCCGTGTCGCTTGGCGTATTGACGGCGGGAGGACTCCCGGCGCTGATATCCCCGCCGCCTCCGCCGGCCGGTATGGATTCTCTTCCGCCGGAGAGGGCGATGGGCAGAATGATGCACAGGGCGATCACCGCCAGCAGCCCGCCGCCGGAAGCCCAGGCGATCACCGGGTTTGCTCTGCAGTAGGCCATGAGCTTGGAGAGCGGGCTGGGCTTCTCCCCACCCCCGTCGCTCCCGACGTATACGGTCTGGCCGAAGGCGGCGGCCTGGGTCCGCTCGCTCACGCTGGCGGCGACCTGCTCCTGCACGGTCACCCTGCCCGTCAGGGCCCGGAGGAAGGCGTCCATGTTGGGGAAGCGGTCCTCCGTCTTCACCGCCAGCGCCTTCAGGATCGCCTGCTCCACATGTTTCGGGAGCGAAACTCCCAGCTCCGACGGCGCCTTCAGGGTATCCCCGTGGATCCGCGTCACAGAGTCCGGCGGCAGCTGCCCGGTGATACAGCGGTATAAGGTGGCGCCCATGGCGTAGACGTCGGTCCAGGGGCCCTGGTTGCCGTGGCTGGAGTACTGTTCCTCCGGCGCGTAGCCGTGCTTGAGGATGACTGACACGCTTTTCCCGTCGCCCAGGGCGAACCGAGCGGCGCCGAAGTCCAGCAGCCGGCTCTCCCCCCGGGAGGTGATGTAGATGTTGTCCGGGCTGATGTCCCGGTGCAGGAGGTTCAGGGCGTGGACCTGGGTCAGGGCCTCCATGATGGGCTGCAGGATCGTCAGCGCCTGGGTGTAGGGGATCTTGCCCCCCTGGTCGGCCAGATACGCCTTGAGACTCATCCCGTCGATGTACTCCATCACGAAATAGGCGGTGTTGTTCTCCTTGAAATAGTTCTGCACCGAGACCACATGGGGCGTGTTCTGCAGCTTGGCGAGGATCTTCGCCTCGTCCAGGAACCGCTCCATGCCGTACTGGTAATCCTCCTCCACCCGGCCGGTGCGCGTGACGTTGTACCGGTCCGCGTTCCGGGTGGCGATGGAGGAGGGCATATACTCCTTGATGGCGACCCTGATCTCCAGCGTCAGGTCGTAGCCCAGGTAGGTGATGCCAAAGCCGCCCACACCCAGCACCTTCCCCAGCATATACCGCCCGTTCAGCAGGGTCCCCAGAGGCAGGGCCAGATAGGGCTGCTCCTCGTCCTCACGGAATCCGCAGTGGGGACAAACACTGCCCGGCTCTTTTTCCTGGAAGCAGCCGAAGCAAACACGCTCCGGATTCATACGTCCACCTCCTCTATTTCCGCCAGCACCCTCAGATCCTCCCCGATCTGCCGCACCCGGTCCACATGCCGCAGGACCAGCCCTTCCAGCCACTTGCGGACGTTGGCCGCTTTCAAAAACTCGATCTGGATCTCCAGCGGCTCCACGTAGAAATCCCCGGCATACAGCAGGGCCCCTTCGCCTTCCTGCAAGGGCGGCCGCTGGGAGACCTCCCGCAGAGCACCGTCCGCAGCGAGATGGAAGATGGCCGCCGGTTCCTGACCGGCGGTATCCTCTTCAACCCCCTCCCGGAGCCTTCCGTACTCCAAACAGTATCTGTCTGTCATAGGCGGCTACTCCTTTGTGACAACGAACCGGTTGGTGTTGTCGCAGAGATAGAAGGTATCCCCTGCGGACAGCTTCTCCACCACATTGGCTGTCAGCTTTTTGCCGTTGCCCAGGTAGGTGCCGTAGGAGGACCCCAGGTCGGTGATGAGGAAGCAGTCCTCATTGGCGTCGTAGACCACCTGGCAGTGCCGCCCGCTGATGCCCGGCGTGTTCTTGTCGAACACGATGTTGCAGCTTGCCGGGTCCCGGCCGATGATGACCTTCCCTTTCAGAAGGTCGAACCGCTGGCCGGCGTATTTTCCCGTCACGCCCCGCAGCACCACGGATTTGCCCACCGGGCCCCGGCCTTTTGCCGCGGACTTCTTCGCGCCGCCCTTTCCCGCTGCCAGGACCGTGCCGCCCTTTCCGGCGGTCGTCGCCAGCAGTACGCCGCCGCCGGCCAGCGCCAGGATGCCGATGGGCAGGAATACATAGGCAAACCAGCCCGGCACCCAGCTGAGGGGGCCCGTCATGGTATAAGCGATCCGCTCCTGATCCAGGACCTTGGTCAGCTCGTCAATGATGATGGCATAGTTCATGCCCAGCGAGAGCCCCGTCTCCCCGTCGATGGCCCCGGAGGCGTTGATGCCGATGACCTGGCCGTTCTCGTCCACCAGGGGGCCGCCGGAGTTCCCCGGCGCGATGGACACGTCCATCTGAAACGCCTCATAGGTGGCCCATACGGTGGTCACCCGGTTGCTGATGATCCCCTTGGTGATGGTCACGTCATCCAGGTCATAGGTGGGGAGGTTCTGCCTGCTGGAGGAATCCCCGGGATAGCCCAGGGCGTAAGCCGTCTCGCTCATTTTGACGGAATCCGACTCCCGCAGGGTCAGGGGAACACGCTTCGTCGTGGGGGTGGGCAGCTTGAGGATGGCGATATCCTTTTCCGTCTGAGGGGAGTAGTAGACCACCTCCGCCTGGACAAAATCGTTCTCTGCGGCGGAATAGTACACCTGGACCGTTCCTACCGCGTTACTGTTTGTTTTGGGATAGGTATACGCCGCCTCCACCACATGCCCGTTGGTGACGATGTACTGCACCGGCTCCCCCGGTTTGCCGACGGCCCAGCCCGTGCCGGTCCCGCCGGTCTGCTCCACGGTGCCGTCCTCATTATATACAGTCGCCACCGCGTAAACCAGGACGATGCCCTGGCGGGCCTCATAGGGCTCGATGTCGCCGCCTCCCACCAGTCCGAATACGCCGAACACGGCGCTCACAAGTCCCACCACCAAAAGCGCGATGGCGGCGATCTGCTTTCC
>CALWYI010000015.1 GCA_944385715.1 uncultured Oscillospiraceae bacterium
ATCATGGACGCCCTGCCCCACTGCGGCCTGGGCTTCATCTCCACCTCCACCCCCTGCGACGGCTCCACCATGGCCACCTCCTACCAGGACCGCCGCTTCAAGCTGCCCACCTACCCTCTGACCCTGCCGGTGCGCTACGACGACGAGGACACCCTGGCCTGCGGCGCGGAGGACATGAGGCGGTGCATCAAGTGGGTGGAGAACCTCACCGGGGAGAAGTGGGACTGGGCCCACTACTTCACCGTCATCAGGCGCTTCAATGAACAGACCCGCTATGAGGTGGGGAAGTGGGAGGTCAACAAGACCCCCTATCCCCAGGTCATCGGCCCGGCCTATGAGCTCTTCCGCAAGTGGAACTACGAGATGGACGGCGGACTGGACCCCCGGGTGATGAAGACCTTCCAGAAGGTGGACCGGGCCATGCTCCGGGCCTACGAGAAGAAGATGAACCCCTACCGGGCCCCTATCCGCCACCGGGCCATCATCTGGAGCTGCCCCGCCCACTACTACGCCAACTTCTCCAACTGGCTGCAGAACGCCTGGGGCATCGGCGTGCTGGTGGAGATGGAGAGCCTGAACTTCACCAAGATGCTCAACACCGACGACCAGGAGGAGGCCATCCGGGACCTGACCCGGCTCTACGAGCGCATGGTCATGCGCAAGCACACCAACGGCGGCTATGTCCACGTGCTGGATGAGCTGTGGAAGCAGGTGGAGGAGTTCAACGCGGAGATCGTCATCATGTACCAGCACGTGTGCTGCAAGAGTATGGCGGGACTCCAGGGCCTCTTTGACGAGCAGGCCCGCCAGCGGGGCATCCACATGATCTGGGTGGAGCATGATCTGATGGACCCCCGGACGGTGTCCCGGCGGGATATGCGCAGCAAGGTGAACAGCTATATGATGAACGTGTTCCAGGAGGAGCCTCTGGACCCCTCCCTGGTGGACTTTGAGGACGACGCGACCTGGTAAGGCGTGCGAGCGTGAAGGAGTGAGAGCATATGAAATATTTCGGCGGCTGTGACGTAGGTTCCACCTATACAAAGTGTGTGATACTGGATGAAAACGGGAAGATGGCGGCCCACACCACCATCCGCAGCAAGATCAATTCCGAGGCCTCCGCCACGCTGGCCATGGAGGAGACCATCGCCCAGGTGCCGGAGCTTCAAAGCGCCAAGGACCTGACCTATCTCATCGGTACCGGCTACGGCCGCAACAAGGTGCCCTTTGCCGATGAGAACATCTCGGAGATCTCCTGCCACGCTATGGGGGTCCACGTGACCAACCCGGCGGTGAAGGCCATCATCGACATCGGCGGCCAGGACGTGAAGGGCATCTCCATCGACACCGACGGCACGGTGAAGAACTTCGCCATGAACGACAAGTGCGCCGCCGGCACCGGCCGGTTCTACGAGGCCATGGCCAACGCCTTTGAGATGACGCTGCCGGAGTTCTCCCAGCTGTCCCTGACGGCCAAGAACGTGATCCCCATCACCGCCCAGTGCACCGTGTTTGCCGAGAGCGAGGTCATCACCCTGGTGGGGGAGGGAAAGCCCATGGACGAGATCGCCGCGGGCATCCAGATGGCGGTGGCGAAGCGCTGCTTCGTCATGAGCAAGAAGGCGGGGGCTACCGACAGCATCACCCTCACCGGCGGCTGCGCCAAGAACGCGGGGCTCAAGAAGGCCATCGAGCACGTGCTGAAGCTGAAGGTCATCGACCTGGACGTCGATCCCCAGCTGATGGGCGCCCTGGGGGCGGCGGAGTACGCCCGGCAGAAGGGCCTTGCCAGGGAGGAGTGAGCGCATGAAACTACTGCTGAAGATCGTCGGCAAGCTCATCAAGTGGTCCGTCCTCATTTTCGGGGTGCTCTTTACCATCTACATGCTGAACCTGGACATGAAGCTGGTGGGCTGGCTGTACAAGTGGCTCAACAGGTTCCATGACCGGCGGGACAGCCAGCGGGATGTGGCCTTCTGATGGAGCTGTACAACGAACTGATCCGGGAGACGGAGGGCCTGCTCAGAGGCAGGCCCCTCCGGTCCTGGGACTACGAGGCCTCCCGGGCCTGGCCGGACGCCGGGGCCAGCGAGCTGGTGCTGGGCCGGGACGCGGCCTTCGAGCTGGGCGGCGGCGGGCAGCCGGCGGCCCAGTTCACCGCCGTGACCACCAGCCCGTCCCTGGTGGAGCGGGACCAGGTGCTGCTGTGGGGGCCGGACCTCCCCCAGCTCCGGGGCGACAGCCCCTACGCCCGCATCGCCCTGCTGCGGGTGGGGGACATCGAGAGTGACGACGGGGACGACACCGTGGCCTACAACGCCATCAAGGACATGGAGTTTGTGAAGTACCACGTGTTCCCCAGGGGGTATATGCTCCGCATCTCCACGGAAAATAACCGGGAGCAGGTCCGGGTCAGCCGGCAGGCGATCCGGGAGGGGGTGAGCTTCTACCGGGTGGGCTGCGACTTCATCCGCCGCTACCGGGAGAATCCCCATGTCCTGGCGGTAAAGCTCATTTTCCTCACCGCCCCCGACGGCCCCTACGGGGCCCTGGCGGACCTGGGCCGCCGGTCCACGGAGATCACCCGCACCCTCTGCACCATTCTGGACGGCCTGCCCATGGACTGCTCCGCCTGCCACCTAAAGCCCATCTGCGACGAGGTGGAGGGCATGCGGGAGCTCCACTTCGGAAAAAACAGCGGGGCAAGGGGATAGTCTCCGCGGATACCTTTTGCGGCTTCCCTATACGAAAAGAGAGCTGGCCTCCGGCATTTTGCCGGAGGCCAGCTCTCTTTTGTCTGTATTCCATTCCGCTATTGGGCGGCCTCCGCGTGGAGGATGTTGTCCCTGGCCAGCTCCACGTGGCGGATGGCCAGGGCCTCGGCCCGGGCCGCGTCGTGGCTGGCCAGAGCCTGAAAGATCTCCTTGTGCTCCTCCGTGGACTGCTGGGCCCGGGTCCGGTTGCTGACGGACAGCTTCCGGTAGCGCAGCAGCCGCTTGTGGATGTTGGTCAGCTGCTTTTCCAGCATGCGGCTGCCGCAGGCGGCGTAGATGGTCCGGTGGAACAGCCCGTCGGACTCCTGGATCTTCTCCGGCAGGCCCCGGGACACGTAGAAGTCCTGAAGGGTGACGATCTCGTCCAGAGCGGTCAGCTCCTGGGGGGTGATCCGCTGGCAGCACCGGGCGGTGACCATGCCCTCCAGCCGCAGTCGGATCTCCAGCAGGTCCAGCAGGTCCTGGTGGGTGACCCCCATGACCACGATGCTCTTGCCCTGACACTCCACCAGATCGTCCTGCTCCAGGCGGCGCAGAGCCTCCCGCACCGGGGTGCGGCTGACGTGGAGCCGCTGGGACAGCTTCAGCTCCGTGAGCACGTCGCCCCGCTTGTAGACCCCGGTGAGGATATCCCGTTCCACCTGCTCATAGACCACGTCCGCCAGGGAGGTGGTGACCTTTCCTTCGTTCACGGGGGGTCACCGCCTTAGCCGGGGAAGCGGCCCGGCGCCAGTTCCTGGATCTTCTGCTCCATCTCGTGGCGGGACATGCCGCTCTGGCGGCCGTTGTCGTAGAGATCGTCCACCCAGGCCTTCAGCTGGGCCACCAGGGGATCGTTCTTGGCGATGGCGTCGCCGCCGGTGAGGCCGTAGTTCTCGTTGATCCAGTAGGCGATGCCGGCCAGACCGGAGGTCTTGCTGATCATGACGGAGGCGGGGCGGTTGAGGAGGGTCTTGGTGTCGAAGATGTTGTAGATCTCCTCGTCCTTCAGAAGACCGTCGGCGTGGATGCCCGCCCGGGTGACATTGAAGTTGCGGCCCACGAAGGGGGCGTTGTCGGGGATGTTGAAGCCGATGTCCTTGCGGAAGAACTCGGCGATGTCGGTGATGGCGGTGGTGTCCATGCCGTCCAGGGTGCCCCGGAAGCCGGCGTACTGGAAGACCATAGACTCCAGGGGCACGTTGCCGGTGCGCTCACCGATGCCCAGGAGGGTGCAGTTGACGGCGCTGGCGCCGTACATCCAGGCCTGGGCGGCATTGGCGGTGGCCAGGTGGAAGTCGTTGTGACCGTGCCACTCCAGGCACTGGCTGGGTACGTCAGCGTAGTGCCGCAGGCCGTAGATGATGCCGGGGACGCAGCGGGGCAGGGTGGACCCGCTGTAGGGAACGCCCAGGCCCAGGGTGTCGCAGGCCCGGATCTTCACGGGGATGCCCGCCTGGCGGGAGAGATCCTGCAGTGCGTTGACAAAGGGCACCACGAAGCCGTAGAAGTCCGCCCGGGTGATGTCCTCCAGGTGGCAGCGGGGGATGACCCCGGCGCTGAAGGCCTCCTTCACCGTGGCGAGGTAGGTGTCCAGGGCCTGCTGGCGGGTCATGTGGAGCTTCTTGAAGATGTGGTAGTCGGAGCAGCTGACCAGAATGCCGGTCTCCTGGATGCCCATGTCGGCCACCAGCTTGAAGTCCTGGGGCGTGGCCCGGATCCAGGAGGTGATCTCCGGGAAGCGCAGGCCCAGCTCCCGGCAGCGGTCAAAGGCCTCCCGGTCCTTCTTGCTGTAGATGAAGAACTCGCTCTGGCGAATGACGCCCTTGGGGCCAGAGAGGCGGCTCATGAGCTTGTAGAGGGTGACAATCTGCTCCACGGAGAAGGGGTCCATGGACTGCTGACCGTCCCGGAAGGTGGTGTCGGTGATCCAGATATCCTCCGGCATGGCCATAGGCACACGGCGGTGGTTGAAGGCGATCTTGGGGGCCTCCTCATAGTTGAAGGCGTCACGGTAAAGGACAGGCTCCGCCACGTCCTGTAATTGATATCTATAGGACTTCTGTTCCAGCAGGTGGGAAGAATTGGAAAGCTCCAGCATAGCGCGTACCTCCTTGCATAATTGTATACAATTATACAGCAAGATTTTGAGATGTCAAGAGGATTTTGCAGGCTAAATCAAAATTTCCTGCAAATAGAGCTGCGTTGGATGTGAATAGCTACAAAAAAAGAAATTGCGGGCAGGATGAGGTGCAACATCGACGGGGAAGGAAGCCGTTCCGCCGGACTTTTCCCAAATAGAGAACCTTGGGCGGCAAATGGGCATATGCTGGGGTAAACTATGACGGAAAGCAGGGATGGGGAATGTCCTGTAACAAGATATGCCGCTGCGGCTGCTGCTGCCTGTGCAGGGGACCTGCCGGTCCCACCGGCCCCATGGGACCTCCCGGGCCTGTGGGAATGGTGGGGCGACCGGGCCCCATAGGTCTGATGGGTCCCATTGGTCCCACCGGGCCCCGGGGTCCCGCGGGGGAGCCGGGGGGCACCGGGCCGACAGGCCCCATGGGTCCAACCGGCCAGACCGGCGGCACGGGTCCCACCGGCCCCACAGGGGCCACCGGTCCTGCGGGTCCCGCCGGGCGCGCAGGCGTGGGTCCCACCGGTCCTGCAGGTTCCACTGGTCCCACCGGCCCTACCGGCGCCGCCGGTCAGTCGGGGGAGCCGGGTCCCACCGGCCCCACCGGCCCAACTGGTCCTGCGGGGCCCGCTGGTCGTACCGGAGACGGCCCCACTGGTCCCACCGGCCCCATCGGTCCCATTGGGGAGACAGGGGCCCAGGGCCCCACCGGCCCTACGGGCCCCACTGGTCCCGCAGGTGCCATAGGGGAAACAGGTGAGCCAGGCCCTGTCGGCCCCACAGGGGCCCAGGGTCCTACGGGACCCATCGGAGCCACTGGCCCGGAGGGCCCAGCCGGCCAGACGGGGGAGCAGGGGCCGTCCGGCCCCACCGGTCCTACCGGCCCTACGGGGCCCACCGGTCCCGCCGGGGCTGCCGGAGCCGACGGGACGCCTGGAACAACCGGCCCTACCGGCCCCACCGGTCCTGCGGCGGATATTCCGGACGATTCCTTCGCTTCTTTCATCAACACCCAGTACACCCTGCAGACCGGTACGCCCATCGCCGTGTACGAGGCGGTGCCGGACACCACGGGCAACATCGTGCTCTCCTCGCCCCAGACCATCTCCCTGGCAGCGGGGTACTATCTCATCTCCTACAAGGTCTCCGGACTGTTCCGCAGCGCCAACTATATGCAGGTCACGCCCCACTATAACAGCGCGCCCCATCTGGAGACGGGTATCTATTTCGCCACCAGCACCGAGGGCTCCAGCGCCTGCGGCTCGGCGTTTCTGATCCTGTACGCGCCGTCGCCCACGGAGTTCTCTCTCAACTACTCCGGCTCCGCCGACGCCACAGACGGGGAGATCAACATCACGATCCTGAAGCTCCGCCGGACCACCTGACCGGCGGGACGGCAAAAAAGGAGCTGTCAGCCTCTCAGGCTGACAGCTCCTTTGCGGTTATTCAGATGGAATCGCGGAGCGGCGGGGTCCCAGGCGCTACCGCACCGCCACCTCCTTGATATTGAACTCCCTGCCGCTGAGAAGATCCTTGTCAAAACTGCCGCAGGCGGGGCAGTAGCCCTTGTTCTCCACCACGGGGAACTCCTCTCCGCAGCTCCGGCAGCGGGCCACGGCGGGGATCTTCTCAATGACCAGCTTGGCCCCGGCGAACAGGGGACAGCGGTCCGCGGCGGCGGGAAAGCAGGCCTCGAAGTAGTGGGGCACCACCGAGGAGATCTCGCCGATCTCCATGACCACTGTGTCGATGGCGGTAATATCCTCCTCGCCGGCCAGGGATTCCTCGATCACCTTGGCCATCTGAAAGACCAGGCCCAGTTCATGCATCGGCCGCGGCCTCCTTTCTCTGACGAGCGGCGTCAGGCCTTTTTCCCGGTGATGACGTCCTTTACCGAGCGCGCCGCGATCTTGCCCAGCCGCTTGACCATGTTGGGCGTCAGCTTCAGGGGGATCTGCTCGGAGGTGTTGTAGGTGACGTTGTACTTCTTCAGCAGGTGGATGGCGTCGAACTTACAGTTGGTGGTGCACTGGCCGCAGCCGATGCACATCTCCTGGTTCAACTCCACCGCGCCGCAGCCCAGGCACCGCTCCGTCTCCTTCCGGAGCTGCTCCTCGGTGAAGGTGAGACGGCCATCCTGGAAGCTGTCACGGGGAAGCTCCTTGTGCCGGACCCGCTGACGGGGCATCCGGTCGAAGCTCTCCAGGTCGGCGGCAGCCTTGTCCAGGGGTTTGTAGATCCGGCGGTCCCGGCCGGCGGTCATGCTCACGCCCTCCCACACATAGCGGTGGATGGAAATGGCGCCCTGCTTGCCGGCGGCGATGGCATCGATGGCGAACTTGGGCCCGGTACAGCAGTCGCCGCCCACAAAGACGTCGGGCTGGGCAGTCTGCCATGTAAAGGAATCCGCCTTGGCGGTCTTTCCCCGGCCCAGCTCCACGGCGCTGCCCTCCAGCAGGCCGCCCCAGCGGATCTCCTGGCCGATGCTGAGCAGCACCCAGTCGGCGTCCACGGTGATGGTGTCGGAGTTGTCGTAGGTAGGGTCAAAGCGGTGGTTGTCGTCGAATACGGAGATGCACCGGCGGAAGGTCACCGCCCTGATGCGGCCGTCCTCCACCGCCAGCTCCTTGGGTCCCCAGCTGTTGTGGATGGTGATGCCCTCGGCCTCCGCCTCCTGGATCTCCTCGTCCAGGGCGGGCATCTCCTTCCGGCTCTCGAGACAGTACATGGAAACAGATTCCGCCTGCTCCCGGACAGCGGCCCGGGCCACGTCGATGGCCACGTTGCCGCCGCCGATCACCAGCACCTTGCCGCTGAGGCTCTGTCCTTTGCCCAGGTTGATGCTCCGCAGGAAGTCCACGCCGGTCATGACGCCCTGGGCGTCCTCGCCGGCAAGGCCCAGCATTCTGCCGCCCTGGGCGCCGATGGCCACGTAGAAGGCGGCAAAGCCCTCCCGGCGCAGGTCGTCCAGGGTCACGTCCCTGCCTACCTCCACGCCGGTGCGGAAGACTACCCCCAGATCCCGGAGAATGTCGATCTCCGCCTGGATGATCTGCCGCTCCAGCCGGAAGGAGGGGATGCCCAGGGTCAGCATGCCGCCCAGCACCTGCTCCTTCTCAAATACGGTCACGTTGTAGCCGTCCACCGCCAGGAAGTAGGCGCAGCTGAGGCCTGCGGGACCGGCGCCGATGACGGCGATGGACTTGCCGTAGTCGTGGGCCTTGGGGGGCACGTAGCGGTTTTCCTCATGGAGCTCCTGGTCGGCGATGAACTTCTTGATCTCGTCCACCGCCACCGGCTCGTCCACGCCGCCCCGGGTGCAGGCGCTCTCGCAGCTTCTGGGGCAGATGCGGCCGCAGACGGCGGGGAAGGGGTTCTCCTTCTTGATGAGCTCCAGGGCCTCCCGGTAACGGCCCTGGGAGGCCAGCTTGATGTAGCCCTGGACGGCGATGTGGGCGGGACAGGCGGCCTTGCAGGGGGAGGTGCCCTCGTCGGTGACATTTTCCCGGTTCTCCCGGTAGTTGACATTCCAGCGCTTCTCCGGCCAGACGTGGTCCCGGGGGGAGATGGTCTCCGGCTTCTCCTCCGAGGGACTGCCGCAGAGCTTCTGGCCCAGCTTCAGGGCGTTCACCGGACAGTTCTCCACGCACTGGCCGCAGGCCACGCACTTGGTGCTGTCGGTCTCCGCCACATAGTTGGAGCGGACCATGTCAGGTGCGTTGTAGTAGGCGGCGTTGCGGATGGCGTAGCAGCCGCAGCCGCAGCAGTTGCAGATGGCGTAGGTCTCCTCGCCGTCGATGTTGGGCACCGAGTGCATGAGGCCGTTCTCCTCCGCCTTGCGGACGATCTCAAAGGCCTCCTCCCGGGTGATCTCCCGGGCCCGGCCGGTGCGGATGCAGTACTCCGCCCCCGCGTTGAGCTGCAGGCACATGTCCTTTTCCAGATGGCCGCAGCCCTCGCCCAGCAGCCGCCGGGAGGTGCGGCAGGAGCAGTCCGCCACGGCGAAGCGGGTGCTCTTGTTGAGAATGGTGGCCACCTCCTCGTAGGGAACACTGCGGCTGTCGCCGTCGATGGCGCTCTGGATGGGGATGACCCGCATGGGGGAGGCCCCCACCGGCAGCTTGGGGGAGAGCAGGCCGCCCCGCAGCCGGGCGTACTCCTCAAAGCCCGCCGGGATCTCCGGGTGCTTTTCGCACTGGGCCCGGTTGTTCATCATCTTCTCCATAACGCCGGGCACAAAGACCGGCAGCTCAAAGACGTCCACCCCGTTTTCCGAGTGGAAGATGCACACGCCCGCTTCCGCCAGCTGGTCCACCAGCTTTTTGGTCTCCTCCAGAGGCTTGCCGCAGCGCTTGGCGATCTTCTCCAGAGGCATGGGCCCCCGCAGCTCCATGGCCAGGGCCACCTCCGCCATCTCGTCGGTGACCACGCAGTTGAGGACCTTGTACTCCGGGGCGTTCTCATCCAGAGTGATGAGCATGGCCACCGGTCCGCTGATCTTTCTCGCCAGCTTCAGTATGTTTTTTCTCACAGCCATCGTGTTGCTCCCTCCTTATTCCGCGGGGCGGACGCGCCGCCGTCTCTCTCGCTTACGTCTCCTGCCACTGCCGCACCTGTTCCCGGAGCCAATTGCACCATGCCTCTACGCCCTCGCCGGTCTTGGCGGAGATGGGGAAGATGGGGATGCCGGGCCGCAGGGTATGGACCCGCTGGGTAAAGACCTCCAGGTCGAAGTCAAAACAGGCGGCGGCGTCGATTTTGTTCACCAGCAGCACGTCCGCCACTGTGAACATCAGGGGATATTTCAGTGGCTTGTCGTCCCCCTCAGGGACGCTGAGAACCACCGCGTTTTTTACCGATCCGGTATCGAATTCCGCCGGGCACACCAGATTCCCCACGTTTTCCAGGATCACCAGGTCCAGGGCATCCAGATCCAGCTCGTTGAGGCCCTGACGGGTCATCTCCGCGTCCAGGTGGCACATACCGCCGGTGTGGAGCTGAATCACCTGGGCGCCGGTGGCGGACACGGTCCTGGCGTCCACGTCGCTGTCGATGTCCGCCTCCATGACCCCGATCCGCAGGGTGGGGGAGAGGTGGGGGATGGTCTGCATGAGGGTGGAGGTCTTGCCGCTGCCGGGGCTGCTCATGAGGTTGAGGAGAAAGGTCTTTTTCTCCCGCAGCTCCCGGCGCAGCCCCTCCGCCTCCCGGTCGTTGGCGGACAGGATCCCCTGTTTGATCTCAATGACTTTGAACTCCACAGGCGTGTCACCTCCATAGGGAAGAATGCTCAAAATACTTCACTTTGTATTGTACCATCCGCCGCTGTCCCCGTAAAGTAAAAACTTCCCGCTGGACAGGGGAGATGGCACGGAAAAAGAACCAGGGCCCGCCGCAAACCGCGGCGGGCCCTGAACATTTCAGCGGCGTGGGATCAGTGGATGCGGATTTTGAAGATAGCCTTCTTGATGGCGGCGGGGGCCCCCACCTGTACGGCGGTGCGGTGGGCGTCGGCGGGGTAGCAGAGGAGGAAGTCCCCAGCGTTGAGGACCACACGGCTGTTTGGATCGCCCTCCAGGGGGAGAAAGTCGTCCTTCTCCACAAATTCTTTTTGCTCCATGTTGTCGATGAAGTTGACGTCGATCTGCTCAGGGCCCCGGAGCATGAAGTGCAGATCCAGATACTGCCGGTGGGCCTCCCAGAACCGGTTCTCCGGGGTGGTGGTCTCGTATTCCACAATGTTCACGAACAGCTCATCCCCGTCGATGGGATGGCTGCCCTTCTCATAGGAGAGGAGATCGTTGGCCGCGGCGTAGTCAAAGCATTTGCCGATGACCGGCTCCAGCCAGGAAAAATCCTTTCTGTCACGAATATTGCCAAAAACCATGAAAACAGCCTCCTTTTACTGTATGGGCCCCCGGAAAGACTGCCGGGAGGCCCCATGAATGTGTAGAAAACCGATCAGCTCTTGTAGATGGTGGTGTGGGGATCGGGGACGCTCTTGTCGCCCTTCACAGACCGCCAGATCATGCTGGCGGGAATGCCCACCACCAGAGACACGCCGATGGAGATGATGGAGTAGGACCAGATGGACACGTCGGCGGAGTAGGGACCGTACTTGATGAAGACCATCACCGCGGAGGCGGCGATGAAGGCCAGAGTGGCGCCGAAGGTGTTGGCCACCTTGGTGAAGGCGCCCAGGATGAAGGTGCCGATCAGGATGCCCAGCACCAGGCCCATGAAGCCGTTGAACCACTCGTAGGCGGAGGTGACGCCGCCGCCGGCCAGGACCATGGCCACCACGATGGAGAAGATGCCCACCAGCAGGGACACCCACTGGCCGATCTTGGTCTGGGTCTCGAAGCTTAGCTTCTTCTTGGACAGGCGCTCCTGGATGTCCAGGGTCCAACTGGAGGCCACGGAGTTCAGACCGGTGGACAGGGTGGACTGGGCCGCGGCGTAGATGGCGGCCAGCAGCAGGCCGGTGATGCCCACAGGCAGCTCAAAGGCAATCCAGGACGCGAAGATCTGGTCCTGCTGAGCGGCGGGAGGCAGGGGGTTGCCCTGGGTCTGATAGAAGGCGTAGAGGCCGGTACCGATGAAGTAGAAGACCGTGGCGATGAAGATGGAGAGGCACCCGTTGGCCAGCATCATCTTGTTGAGCTTCTTGGTATCGGTGGTGGTGGTGAAGCGCTGCACGATGTCCTGAGAGGAGACGTAGGAACCCATGGTGTTGAAGCCGGCGCCCACGATCAGCAGGAACACGCTGTCGCGGAGGATGTTGGCGTCGAAGATGGGCTGGTTCTCAGCCAGGAACTTGTGGTTGTTGGTGAACTCATTGATAATGGCGCCAAAGCCGCCGTCCAGATGGGAGATCAGGAAGATGAGGCCGAAGGTGACGCCGATGAGCAGCACGGAGCCCTGGATGAAGTCGGTCCACAGCACGCTCTTCAGGCCGCCGGTGTAGGAGTAGATGATGGCAATGACACCCATGATGATGATGAGGATATTGACGTCAATGCCCATCAGAGCGGAGAGCACCATGCAGGGCAGATACATGATGATGGACATGCGGCCGATCTGGTAGATGATGAACATGACCGCGCCCAGTACCCGCAGGAACTTGCTGTGGAAGCGCAGCTCCAGATAGTGGTAGGCGGTGTCGATGTCCAGACTGCTGTATACCGGCAGGAAGAACTTGATGGTCAGGGGGATGGCCAGCAGCATGCCCAGCTGGGCAAACCACATGATCCAGGTGCCGGCGTAGGAGTTGCCGGCCAGAGACAGGAAGGAAATGGGGCTCAGCAGCGTGGCGAAGATGGATACGGAGGTGACCCACCAGGGCACGGTGCCGTCACCCTTGAAGTACTCTTTGCCCTTCATTTCCTTCTTGGCGAAGTGCAGACCGGCCAGCAGAACTGCCAGCAGGTAGACGATCAGCACCGCCAGATCGATGTACGTGAAACCTTGCATGACTTGTACGCTCCCTCTCTTTAAATATATTGACCGGCCCGACGCCGGAAGGGGACCTTTCATACAGGAAAAACGATTTTGTCCATGTGAGTACGGGACGGCAGACATTGTGCCTTCACACGAAACAGGGGCATTTTTTTACGCGGATTTTATCCAACTTATGCAAATCTTGATTAAATTATAACATGAAAATCCAGGAAAGCAACCGTTAAGTTGGATAAATACACCATAGAAGCAGCGATTGTCGCCGGCAATGGGAGGAAAGTTACGGAAAAGCGGAGCGTTGAAAAGAGAACCGAAACTTATTGGATACTTCTATAAAAATAAATTTTACCGCGGGAAGGATAGAAATGCGGAGGAGACCGGCGAAAAAGGAAAAACAGACTTCTGATGAAAAGGGCCTGCGCGGGCCGCCGGATAGCCGGAAACACCCGGAAGAGCGGCATGAGGCGGCTTGCCGGAAACGGTCCTCCGGAAAAAGCTGCGGGACTCCTTTGCACGATTTCTGCTTATTTGTTTCTGCCGGCCGGGGCCTTAATATGTTCTTAACATCCGTCGGTCCATGTTAATGCCCTGTTTAGACAAAACGTGGATAATATAAAGTGTAAAGAAGGCACGGAGAGCGGCAGCACTCCCCGGCAGAAATGGAGGTTTGGAGATGAAAGAGCTTGTTTTTCTTCTCAGTTTTTGTGCCCTGTCGGTATACGGCTATTACCTTGTGTCCCGGTTGAGTATGTTCGGAAAGCGATAAAGAGCGCGGCTTTTCCAGAGGGGGACACTGTATTTTCCCGGCCGATCCCCACCACAAAAATGGAGCCTTTCCGCTGGCATATGAGAAAAAATGTGGTATAATGCTTTTGCCGGAAAGGAGGGAGCTCGGATGATGGAAATTGAAGCGTCTGGGGTGCAGGCGGGAAACGTGCATGGGAAGCTGACGATCTTTGCCAGCTATCTCTCCGGCGCGGGAAAAACCTACGCCATGCTGCGCGCTGCCGAAGAGGCCCGGGGATCGGGCAGGGACGTGGCGATCGGCCTGCTCTCCTGCGACAGCTGGCCGGAGACCGCGTCTCTCGCGGTTGGCTTTGAAACCCTGCCCTGCAGGACAGTGATCCAGGGGGGGCGGACCTGCCGGGAGATCGATCTGGACGCATGTCTCGCCCGTGTGCCCCAGTTGATCCTCATTGATGACCTGGCCCACCTGGACGCGGACGGCTCCCGCCACATGAAGCGCTATCAGGATATCGACGAGCTGCTGAAGGCGGGGATGGACGTATATACCACCCTGGATATCCAGCACATCGAGAGCATCCAGGATACGGTTTCGGCGGTGGTGGGCCACACTGAGGCGGAGCGAATACCCGACAGCGTGTTTGACCAGGCTGCCCGGGTGGAATTTGTGGATATTGAGCCGGAGACCCTGCAGGCCCGGCTGTTTCAACAGAAAAAGACGGAGCTACTCTCCGCCTACTCGCTGTCTCAGCTCAGCGCTCTCCGGGAGATCGGCCTGCGCCGCTGCGCGGACCGGGCCGCCCGCTACACCAGCGAGTCTCAGGGACGGACGGGGTATCGCACCCATGAGCATATTCTGGTGTGTCTGTCCTCTGCGCCTTCAAATGCAAAGATTATCCGTACCGCCGCCCGGATGGCAGGGGCCTTCCGGTGCGGCTTTACGGCGTTATATGTGGAGACCAAGGCCGCCCAACGGATGTCTACGCCGGACAAGGAACGCCTGCGTACCCACATCCGCCTGGCCCAGCAGCTGGGAGCCGCCATCGAGACGGTCTACGGCGACGATGTGGCCTATCAGATCGCGGAATTTTCCCGGCTGTCCGGTGTGACCAAGATTGTTCTGGGCCGCAGCGGCATGTCCCACCGGATGATCCTGCACAAGGCTTCCCTGACGGAGCGGCTTATCGAGCTGGCCCCGGAGCTGGATATCCATATCATCCCCGACAGCGGCATGAACGGCCGCTTTGCCCCGCGGAACCGAGAGGAGACGGAGGGGCTTTCCCTGTCGTTCAGGGACCTGGCGAAAAGCGCGTTGATCCTGGCGCTGGCCACATTGGTGGGGACCCTGTTCGACGCCCTGGGCTTTACGGACGCCAACATCATCACACTCTATATCCTGGGGGTGATGCTGGTTTCTGTATTCACCAAGAGTCCGGTCTGCAGCTTCCTCGCATCCGTTGCCGGGGTGCTGACCTTCAATTTCTTCTTCACGGAACCCCGGTTTTCCCTCCATGCCTACGACAGCGGCTACCCTGTGACCTTCCTGGTCATGTTTATCGCCTCCCTTATTACCGGTTCCCTGGCGGCGCGGCTGAAATCCCTGGCCAAGCGCTCCGCCCAGGTGGCTTGGCGGACCCGGCTCCTATTTGAAACCAACCAGAGCCTCCAGAAGGCCCGGGACCAGGCGGAGATCCTCTCCGTGACGGCAAGGCAGCTGGTGAAGATCTTCCAGCGGGATGTGGTTGCCTATGGACGGGGAGAAGAGGGCCTGGAGCCCCCCCGGATCTTTGGCGTGGACGGCGCCGCGGAGGACCGCTATACGTCGGAAAAGGAGGCTCAGGTGGCCCGCTGGGTCTTTGGCAACAACAAGCGGGCCGGGGCGGGGACCGAGACCTTCTCCGACGCCCGCTGCACCTATCTGTCCATCCGGACCGGCGAGCAGGTCTACGGCGTGGTGGGCATCGCGGCGGGTGATAAGCCCCTGGACCCCTTTGAGAGCAGCATCCTTCTCTCCGTGCTGGGGGAATGCGCCCTGGCCCTGGAGAACCAGAGGAATCTGGCGGAGAAGGAGGCGGCGGCGGTGCTGGCCAAAAACGAGCAGCTGCGGGCAAACCTTCTGCGGGCCATCTCCCACGATCTGCGCACCCCCCTCACCTCCATCTCCGGGAACGCCAGCAATCTGCTGACCCACGGTTCCTTGTTCGACGAAAAGACCAAGGAGCAGATGTACGGGGACATCTACGACGACGCCATGTGGCTGATCAATCTGGTGGAAAATCTCCTGTCCGTGAGCCGGCTGGAGGAGGGGCGGATGCATCTGCACCTGTCCACGGAACTGGTGGACGAGGTGGTGGCGGAGGCGCTCCGCCATGTCAGCAGAAGAAGCAGCGCGTATCAGCTGAAGGTACAGAGCGGGGAGGAGTATTTCCTGGCCCGGATTGACGCGCGTCTCATCATCCAGGTCCTCATCAATATCATCGACAACGCCATAAAATATACGCCTCCCGGCTCTGAGATTCGGATCCAATGGCGGCGGCAGGGGGATTTTATACAGGTGTCCGTGGCGGATAACGGCCCGGGTATTCCCGATGAGGCCAAGCCCCGCATCTTTGACATGTTTTACAGCGTTTCCAACGCCATCGGGGACAGCCGCCGCAGCATGGGCCTGGGACTGGCCCTGTGCAAGTCCATTGTCAACGCCCACGGCGGGGAAATCACGGTGGGGGACCAGCGGCCCCACGGGGCGATCTTTACATTTACCATACCGGCCGGGGAGGTAGAGCTGCATGAATAAGCCTTTGATCCTGGTGGTGGAGGACGACACGGCGGTCCGCAACCTGATCACCACCACCCTGAAAGCCCACGACTACCGCTTTCTCACGGCGGGGAACGGGGAGACCGCCATTCTGCAGGCGTCCTCCCACAACCCGGAGATCGTCCTTCTGGATCTGGGCCTTCCGGATATGGACGGTGTGGCGGTGATCCAGCGGATCCGCTCCTGGTCCAATATGCCCATCATTGTCATCAGCGCCCGCAGCGAGGACAGCGACAAGATTGACGCCCTGGACGCCGGCGCCGACGACTATCTCACCAAGCCCTTCTCCGTGGAGGAGCTGCTGGCCCGGCTGCGGGTGACCCAGCGGCGGCTGGCAGCCGCGCCTGCCGGCGGGACGAGCGCGGCGGAGGCGGTGTTCACCAACGGAAAGCTGCGGGTGGACTACGCCGCCGGCTGCGCCTTTCTGGACGGCCAGGAACTCCATCTGACCCCCAGCGAGTACAAGCTTCTGTGTCTTCTCTGCAAGAACGTGGGCAAGGTCCTGACCCATACCTTCATCACCCAGCAGATCTGGGGGAGAAGCTGGGACAACGACGTGGCCTCCCTGCGGGTGTTCATGGCCACGCTGCGCAAGAAGCTGGAGAAGGAGCCGGGCTCCCCCCAGTACATCCAGACCCACATCGGAGTGGGCTACCGGATGCTGAAGGTGGAATAGAGCCCGGGCGGGCATTCAAAAAGGAGAGGGGCGGCCTAACCGTACGGTCAGGCCGCCCCTCGGAACATTTTGCGGGAAGGCGGGCGCTATTTCTGCTGCCGCCGCTTCAGACGGGCGCAGATCTCCCGGGCCTGGGCGGCGTCCTCCCGGGTGGCGGCGCCGTCGTACCGGGCGGCGATGTAGAGCTCCCGGAGGGCGGAGACGTCGTCGCCCATGGCCTCCCGGCTGTAGCGGACAATGTCCCGGCTGGTATCCCGGGGAGAGCGGGGAAAGCCCGCCCGGCGATACAGCTTGAGAAAGCGGCGGTACTGGGCGCGGACCTGCTGGGCGCAGGAGTTCTCCCGTCTGTCCCCACCCGCCGCTGGCGCGGCGGCAATGGACTCCCGCCGCTCGCTCTCCCCTCCGGGCGGAGGAGAGGCGGCGTTCCGGCGGGCCAGAAAGCGGAATACCGCCCAGAGCAGAAGAATCCCTCCGATGATGCCCAGGGCGGCGGCGATTCGGGTCAGATAATCCGGCGTGTCGCTCGCCTCCTGTACTCCCAGCGTTTCCGCCATGCCCTGCAGGTCCATCATAACGGTCTCCTCCGGCGGCTGGAATCCCAGCTTGATCCAGGAGAAGAGCCACATAAGGGCGGCGGCGATCCCCACCACGGCATAGACCGCCAGCATGAGCACGGGGCCTACAGCGCAGGTATAGACGGCCCGGAGCACCGCGAGGCAGCCCTGGAGGAACGCCGGGGTGCTGAGGAGGAAGGCGCAGAAGCCGGCCCCCGCCACAGCGGCCAGGCTGAGGAGCTGACAGCGCGGCTGACAGTAGACCTCCGGGTCATGGCGCAGGGAGCGGGTCAGCAGCACGGAGCAGAGAAGGGTGGCAGCCCCCGCGGGAATGGTGACGGCAGCGGCCGTTTCAGACTCGCCGAAGAGAAAAGCGAGGAGGAGAAAGGGGAAAAAGATCTTCCAGAACCGGGAGAAGATGTCCGCCTGGTGGGACCACTCGGGGAAGTAGCGCTCCTTGGCGGCCAGCCAGACCAGATACGCGGCGGGCGGGGCGAAGGCCGCGTATTCCGGGAACCCCGCCCCCGGGAGAAGCCAGCAGACAGCCATCAGCGCCAGCGGAAGAAACCGCAGCGGGCCGCGCCGCAGGGGAAAGGACGCGGCAAAGCACGCCGCCTGGATGGGCAGGGCGGCCAGCAGGAGGGCGGGGGCGGCGCCCAAGAGTACGGCAAAAAAACCGGCAAAGGTGCAGTAAAAGCCCAGGTCGCACAGGGCCTTGAGAAAGACAATGGTAATCATTGGTTCCCCCTCCCAGGTGTGACGGTGCGCAGCGCGCCGCCCATGACCTCCGCCAGCCACGCCGCGTCCCGCTCTGGACCGGTACCGCCGCCGGGGGTGATGAAGATGAGTCCGCCGCCGGCGCCGTGACTGCCGGCGGCCTGTTCCACCAGGCGGCGGCAGGAGAAGGCGGCGGCGTAGGTGGCCCGGCCCAGCCCCTCCAGAATACCCTGGAAGTGGCGCTGACCCAGCCCCTCGCCGATGGCGTACCAGGCGTCCATGCCTCCGGCGATCTGCACATTGGTGCGAAACGCGTACTTGACTCCCTGGTCCTCCAGCTTCCGGCAGATGGAGCGGGTGAGGCTGAAGCACTGCTCCAGGACCTCCGGGGCGCTGCCGGGGTCGTCCACGTTCAGCATCACGCACACGGAGGGCTCCAGGGTGTAGTCGTACTTTTTGACCATCAGGCTGCCTGTCCGGGCGCTCTGGGTCCAGGAGATGGCCTTCATGGGCTCCCGGCCGGTGTAGGCCCGGTAGCCCAGGGTCAGCACCGGATCCTCAAAGAGAAAGCGGCTGACGGATATGTCCCCCAGAAAACCGCCGAAGAGGGCGTCCACCTCCGCCTGGGGCGCCTCCCTGGGGGGCACCACAATCTCGCCGCCCCAGCCGAAGGCCGCGGAGTACTCGCTCAGGCCCAGAAAATCGCCGCCGCTCACCGTAAGGCCCTGAACAAGGTACCGGCCCCGGGCGGCGATGGAGGCGGGAATCCGCTTTTCAAACCGCTGCCGGGGGCCCAGCCATGTGGTGCCGGCCACCGTGAGGCCGCCCAGGGGGAGAGGGGTGACGCCGGACTTCTGGTGTACCGCCATGCCCTCGGACGTCCTGATCTGAAAGCGCAGAAAGGGAAAAAACATGCGGCTGGGGTTGGTCAGGGTCACTACGATGGAGAAACGCTCGTCCGCCTCCGCCATCCGGGCGGAGAGGCGGCACGCGCCCTGCAGGCCGCCCAGGCCCTGCCGGGCGGAAAGCCACTGCAGGAGAAGGGCCAGCAGCGCGGCTGCCAGTACAAAAACAAGGCTCATGCTTCTTCCAGGGGGACTGGCACGGATTCCAGGATCCGCTTGAGGAAATCCGCCGCCGCGGCGGAGCGGGCGCCGCCGCCGGTGGAGAGCCGGTGGCAGAGGACCGGGGCGGCCACATGCTGCACGTCCTCGGGAATGACGTATGCCCGGCCGGAGAGGGCCGCCGTCACCTGGGCGGCCTTGTACAGGGCGATGGCGCCCCGGGTGGATACCCCGGAAACAAAGCTGCTCTCCCGGCGGGTGAGCTCCACGATGTCCATCATATATCCCAGCACCGGACGGGACACCCGGACGTTGGGGTACTCCCGGCGGACATAGGCCGTGTCCTCGGCGGAGACGGTCTGACTGAGGGACTCCACGATGTCCAGGGTGGAGCGCCTTGCCATGACCTCCATCTCCTGCTCCCGGGCCATGTAGCCCATGGACAGGCGCATGAAGAAGCGGTCCGTCTGGGCCTCGGGCAGGGGGAATGTGCCGTAGGACTCCAGGGGATTCTGAGTGGCCATGACCATAAAGGGCTCGGCGAGCCTTGTGGTGACGCCGTCCACGGTGATCTGCCGCTCCTCCATGGCCTCCAGCAGGCTGGACTGGGTGCGGGGCGTGGCCCGGTTGATCTCATCGGCCAGGATGATGTTGGAGAAAAGGGGGCCCCGGCGGAACTCGAACTCCCCGGTCTTCTGGTTGTAGAAGTTGATGCCGGTGAGGTCCGAGGGCAGCAGGTCCGGCGTGAACTGGATGCGCTTGAAGCCGCCGCCGATAGTTTTGGCGAAGGCCCGCAGCAGCATGGTTTTTCCCGTGCCGGGCACGTCCTCCAGCAGCACGTGACCGGAGCATATGAAGGAGGTGAGCACCAGGGAGATGACCTCCTCCTTGCCTACAATGACTTTTCCGCAGTTGTCGGTAAGCTGGTGCGTCAAATCTTTGAACGCATGAAAGCAATCCCCAAAAGCGATATCGTCAATATCCGCTACCGGGAAAAGATGGAGGAGCGGAAAAGCCTGCTCCATAGTGTCCAGGCGGAATATACCAAGGCTGCCGCTGACCTTGAAACACTAAAAGGCGAGGTTATCAAAACAATCCGTGGGGAAAGCACCTTTTCCAAGGAGCTGTTGAGCTCTCTGATTGCCGAGGCAGAGGCCAAGTGCCAGGAGCTTCAAGAGAACATGGAAACGGCACAGGCGGCCTATGACGAGGGGAAAGCAGTGCTTGCTTCGCTGAACGCCCAATATGACGATATCATCTCATGGGCGGAAATGTACGACACGGCCAGCATGGAGGC
>CALWYI010000016.1 GCA_944385715.1 uncultured Oscillospiraceae bacterium
AAGTCTCTTACCGCTCAGTCAAAGCAGAAGCGCGCAATGGCTTTCGCCACGCCGTCGGCGTCGTTGGTGTCGGTGACAAAGTCCGCCGCCGCCCGCAGGGCCGGATCGGCGTTGGCCATGGCCACCCCGATCCCCGCCGCCCGGATCATGGTCATGTCGTTGCTGCCGTCGCCGAAGGCCATGGTATCCCGGACGTCCACCCCCAGATGGCGGCACAGGAAGCGAAGGGCCTCCCCCTTGGTGGCTGCCTTGTCATTGATCTCGATGTTGTTGGAAATGGAGCTGGTGACCGCCATGTCGGGCAGATTCCGGGGCAGGCTCTCCAGCGCCTCCCGGCGGCAGTCCATGTCCCGGAAGAACATCTGGATCTTCTGAAGGGGCCGGCCCTCCCGGCGGATGAATCCTCGGAAGTCCTCCACCGGCTTGCGCAGCTCCTTCACCATCCGGTTCACCCGGGGGTCGGAGATGAACCGGTCGATCTCCCCGTAGTGCCGGGCGTCCATGTAGCCCCAGCCGTCCAGGAAGCAGTCGTAGATCACCGGCAGGGTGTCCAGCCGGTCGAACACCCGCTCCGCCGCCGCCGGGGCGATCTCCGCCCGGCGGAGCACGGCGTCCTCCTTCCCGTCGTAGACCTGGGCGCCGTTGATGGTGACGGCGTAGCGGACAAAGGGCAGCTCCCGTACCACGGTGGGCATGCCCTGATAGAACCGGCCGGTGGAAGGCACGATGTGTACGCCCCTGGCCGCAGCCCGCTCCAGTGCCCCGCGATTGGCAGGCGAGAGCTGCTTGTCCCGGGTCAGCAGCGTCCCGTCCAGATCCAGCAGAATGATCCTGATGGCCATATCGTCTCTCCCTTCCTTGTCCGGCGGGGGAGCCGCCGCTCTCCCGCCGCCCGCTTTGTCAGACGGGCAGACCGAGGGCGGAGCCGAAAGGCTCCGCCCTCCCTGCTATATCACACAGCGCCTCGCGGCGCCATGAGCCTTACTCTTCCTCGATGCCGTCGGTCTCCAGCAGGCCGTAGCCCCCGTTCTTACGGCGGTAGACGATGCTCACCACATGCTCCGGATTGCGGAACACGAAGAAGTCGTGGCCCAGCAGATTCATCTGCAGGATAGCCTCCTCCGCCGCCATGGGCTTTACGGCGATGTGCTTGGTGCGAACGATCTCGAACTCCCGTTCCTCGTTGATCTCAAACTCCGCGGGAACACTGGGGACAAGGGCGTCCTGGCGCAGGCGCTTGCTCAGGCGGGTGCGGTTTTTGCGGATCTGCCGGTCGATGGTGGCGCTGGCAGCGTCGATGATGCTGCGGATATCCCCATCCCGGGTCTCCTCCTGAGCGCGGAAAATGGTGCCGCCGCCGCGGATGGTCACTTCCACCACGCACCGGTTGTCCTTTTCCACTGCGAAGGTCACAAGTGCTTCGGCGTCCTCCCGGAAGTAGCGATCCAGCTTGGAGATCTTCTTCTCGGCATACTCTTTTACGGAGTCGTTGAGGGCTACCTTCTTGCAGGTAAATGTGAACTTCATAAAATCGCTCCTTTCTTGCTTCCCCTTCTTTTGGGTAGTTCTATTGTACCATTTCCCGCGGGGCTTGTACAGAACTATTTTTCCAAATTCCGGCCGCCGCCGCCCGGTTTGTCCATCTCCCCTTCTTCCCCCGCTCCGCCGTCCGCCTCCCTCGACAAAAGCTCCCTTTCTTCGGCAAAAGCTCCTATTTACAAGGGACAGGCCCTGTCGTACAATACAGATGGAAGCTTTCCAATATCCCACCCGCCTGGGCCGCTGCAATCCGCAGCGGCTCTTTTTTGTTCCCCCTCCGCCGCGAAAAGAAAACGCGGAGGGAACAAGTCCCTCCGCGCGCTGTTCAGTTGGAAAACCGGAATATCTTCTCTCCGGTGGCCGCCATGCCCAGGTCCTCCCGGGCCACCTGCTCGATGAGCTCCTGGTCCTGGCTGTTGGCGATGTCCGCCGCCAGCTTCTCATTGGTCTCCTGGAGATCCGCCAACTTTTCGGCGTAGACCTCCTGCTCCGCCTGGGCCTCCTGGAGCCGGGCGTACATGTTCAGAAACTGGATGCCGATGCCCAAAAACAGCGCCAGCAGAATGATGGCGGTGAGCTTGCCGCCGGGCCGCTTCTTGACAGGCTTTGTGGCTGTTTTCTTGGTCTCGCCGGCCATCTCATCGTCTCCTTCTCTGTTCGGCCCTTTCGCTGCCCGGGCCTGTGGTGTGGATATTATTGTAAACCACTTCTTGCCAAAAGAAAAGAGTTTTTTGCGTTTTTTTTCGCATTTGCCCAAAAATTTTTTTGCCCACCGCACCGGTTTCAGAAAAATCGCCGTCCAGAAGTCCCAGAGGGGCTGCATGGGCTGGCTGAGGAGGCAGAAAAACAGCACGGCGCCCCCCAGCGCGCCCATGAGAATGAACACCCGCAGCTCCCCGTCCCCGGCCATGACGAAGAAGAACAGGCCGGACGCCGTGGCCAGGGCGTACAGCGCGTCCAGAAAGCCGCCCCACAGCTTTCCGCCCAGCCGACGGAAGGGCCGCAGCAGATCGTAGAGCAGCCCCAGCACGCCCCCCAGCAGCACCGAGCGGAGAAAATGCAGCAGCTGCTCCGAAATGATGTTGCCCATCAGCCCAGCAGCCGACGCAGGAAGCCGCCCCGCCCGGCGCCGGGGGCGCTGTCCTCATAGAGGAGGGCGTGGATGGTGCCGTCCACATGGAGCTCCCCGCCGTCCAGGTTCAGCTTACCGATATGGAGATTCATCCCGTCCACCACCAAGGTCCCGGCGGTGGTGACCATGACGATCTCCTCCTCGTCAAAGCGCTCCACCTCCTCCACGCCGGACACGATCAGCCGCTCCCGGCCCTCCAGCTCCAGCCGGTGCTGCATGCCAGTCATCTCATCATAGGGCATAAAAAGACCTCCCATATCCATCTTCCCTAGATGTATATGGAAGGTCTGTCCGGTTTATGCCAGCTTCCGGAGACCGGCGCGGGCCGCTAGATCTCCCGGTACATGGCGGCGGCGGCGTCCTTGCCCACATTCTCCTGCACGGACACCACCTCCACCGACAGCGTCCGCTCCCCGAACCGGATGGCGATCACATCCCCCGCCTTCACCTCGTAGGAGGCCCGGGCCACCCGGCCGTTGACGGTGACCCGCTCGTTGTCGCAGGCCTCGTTGGCCACGGTCCTGCGCTTGATGAGACGGGACACCTTCAGATACTTGTCCAGCCGCATAGACTTCTCCTTTCCCACAGAAAACAAACGGGGCGCGGCCGTTCCGCCGCGCCCTGTTTCATCTCTTTACTCGCCCACAGCGTCTTTCAGGGCCTTGCCGGCCTTGAACACGGGAACCTTGGAGGCAGGGATCTGGATCTCCTCCTTGGTCTTGGGGTTGCGGCCCACACGGGCCTCACGCTTCTTCACCTCGAAGGAGCCAAAGCCCACCAGCTGGACCTTCTCGCCCTCCGTCAGGGCGCCGGCAATGGCCTCCAGGGCGGCGTTCACCGCAGCCTCAGAGTCCTTCTTCGACAGGGCAGCCTTTTCCGCAACCGCATTGATCAATTCAGCCTTATTCATCGCGCGATGTTCTCCTTTACTTTTTCTTTCGTCAAGGGCAGGGCCCTGCTATTCGATACGCACAATTAATCTATCATACTTTTTCCTCAGTTGCAAGGATTTTATCCCCAAAAACCAGACAACTGGTGAAAAAAACGAATCGCCTGGAAAGAAAATCAGCGAATTCTGAGGAAAGACGCGATCTTGTCGCCCTTGGGGATCATCTTGAGATCCTCCCGGGTGATGAGGCGCAGGACCAGCACCAGGATGAAGTACACCACCACTGCCGCGCCGATGGCCACCAGGGTAGCGAGACTCTCCTTGACATAGCCGCCGGTGAGGAACCGCCCGCACAGGCCGTGGACCGCCCAGGCGGTGGCCCCCATGGCGGCGGAGGCCAGAACGGGCTTCGCGAACACCTTGAGATAGTTGGGTTTCTCCTCCAGCAGCCGCCACACGATGGCCAGGTTCACCAGGGCAATGAGGCCGTAGCACACCAGGGTGCCGATGGGGGCGCCCTTGATGTTGACGTCGGGGTTGCCCACCAGGACGTAGTTGATGCCCACCTTCACAGCGCCTCCCAGGAGCATAGTGTAGATGGGCAGCTGCACCTTTCCGTGGGCCTGCATAATGGAGTTGGTCAGCAGCATCACGCATACGAAGATGGAGGCAATGCCCAGCAGCTGCAGATGGTAGGTGGCGGCGGCGGCAGCCTCCGCCTGGGCGGGGTAGAGCAGCTGCAGGATGGGACCCGCCAGCACGCTCAGGCCCACGCCGGCGGGAATGGCCAGCATGGCGATGAGACGGAAGCTGGTGGTGACCACCCGGTTGACCTCTCCGTGGTCCTTCCGGGCCACCGCCACGGAGATGGCGGGGATGAGGCTGATGGCCACGGCTGGCAGGAAGGAGGCGGGCAGGTTGAAGAGGGTGCTGGAGAAGGTGTACTGGCCGTAGAGGGCCGCCGCCTCCTTCTCCGCGAGACCCAGCACGTTCTGGAGCTGGCCCAGGATGATGGTCTGGTCCAGCAGGTTCAGAAGGCTCATACCCGCCTGGCCGATGGTGATGGGGATACCCAGCCACAAAAGCCGCTTGAGGATGACGGCGTGACTCTGGGGCGTATCCGTCCCCGACAGCACCGGTCCCCGGTGGCGGCGGTAGTTGACGATCATGTAGAGCATGGCCAGCACCGTGCCGGCGCTGACGCCCACGATGGCCCCGGCAGCGCCGATCTCCAGGGGCTTGCCCAGCTGGATGAGATACCAGGCCAGGGGCAGGCCGATGAGGAGCTTGAACAGGGCCTCGATGAACTGGGACACGGCGGTGGGCACCATGTTCTGCCGCCCCTGGGCGAAGCCCCGGTAGGCGCACATGATGGACACGCAGATCACCGACACGCCCAGGGCCTTGATGGGCCAGTAGGCCATGGAGTTGTTCATGAGCGCCGCCAGCTGCTCCGTCAGGAGGAGCATGGCCGCCGTGCCCACCGCGCCCACCGCCAGGAACAGTGCCATGGCGGTGTTGAAGCAGCGGCGCATCTGGTTGCGCCGGCCGGTGGCGTTGGCCTCGCTGATGAGCTTGCTGAGGGCCAGGGGCAGCCCGGCGGTGGACAGGGTCAGCAGGAACGCGTAGATGTTGTAGGCGCTCATGAAGTGGGTGACGCCCTCGTCGCCCAGGATGTTGTTCAGGGGGATCTTGTACAGGGCGCCGCAGATTTTGACGAACACGGTGGAGATGGCCAGCACCGTCACGCCGCCCATAAAGGTCTGTTTCTTTTCTCTGGACATGGAATACCTCTTTTATTGCTCTGTATTAGGCAGCACAGCCCCCCGGATCAGTATACGTCGCGCCCGGCGGGGCCATGACAGCCCGGCGGCCGATCTTACCGCTTGCGCAGGGGCTGGCCGCACTCCTGGCAGTAGGCGTTGATGGCTGCGTTCTCCGCTCCGCACACGTCGCAAAACAGCGTGCCCTTGAAGATCTTCAGCTCCCGTTCCGCGTCGCTGAGGTCCTGGTTCAGGGCGTCCACCCGCTCCAGAATGGCCTGGAGGGCGTCGCTGTCGGAGGGATTGCCTTTGTGGGTCGCGTACACCAGCTCACCGGCGGCGCGCAGCTCCCGGTCAATCTCCCCCTTCAGCTCCCGGATGGTGGAGCGCAGCTTGGCGCAGGCCAGGCTCTCCTCCGCCTTCTGTCCCATGATGGCCGCGCCGGTCTTGGCGGCCTCCGCCGCCCCGGCGGCGGTCTTCTTCGTCCGGCGGAGCAGCCGGTTCCACAGGTCCTTATCAAACTGAATCGCCATAACAGGATTTCCTCCTCATGTTTCATTTTCCAGCCCGATCCGGGCCTCAGTCGTCGTAAATACCGCCGCCGATGAACTCCCGGATCAGGGAGTCCGGCGCCACATACTTCTCGTCCAGGTCCGCGAACTTGGGGTAGGCCTCCAGCAGATGGCCGATCTCCTCGTAGCGCTCCATCTCCGGGGTCAGCTGCTCAAAGAGGGGCAGGGCGAAGGCCTTGACCACGTTGACCTCGTAGGGCAGGGAGCTGTCGAACTGGATGTCCGCGTTGTCCTTAAAGGGGGAGATGTAGAGCTTCTCTCCCCGGCGGACGCTGGCCCACATCTTGATGGTGACGGAGGGCTCCCAGGCCCGGAACTTGGCGTCCCGGACGGTGCGCCGGGCCAGGCGCATCCAGGTGCCCTTGAAGGCCACCTTTCCGGCGCTGTCCACCACGTTGGACCGGGCGGAGATGTAGACCTTCATGGCGTCGGGGTTCTTGCCGGTGATGATGTCGTTGAGGGCGTGGATGCCCTCGAAGATAGCAATCTCGTCCTTCCCCAGCTGGAGGGGGCTGCTCTTGATGGCCGAGCGCATCTGCCGGGCAAACTCAAACTTGGGGATGTGGATCTTCTCCCCCCGGTCCAGCATCTTGAAGTGCCGGTTGAGAAGGTCCATATCCAGGCAGAAGGGGGACTCGTAGTCGATGAGGCCGTCCCGGTTCCGGGGGGCGGTCTCCGGGTCCACCGTCTGGAAGTAGTTGTCCATGGCGATGGCGTGGGATTCGATGCCCATCTCCTCCAGCTTGGCCTCGATCTTCTTGGCGGTGGTGGTCTTGCCGCTGCCGGAGGGGCCGGAGAGGAGCACGATCCGGGATCTGCTGCGGTTGTCCGCGATCCGCCGGGCGGCGGCCTCTATCTTCTTGTTGTACGCCGCGTCGCACTCCTCCACGAACCCCTTGGGGTCGCTGCGGACGGCTTCATTGATCTCTTTCAGGGAATAGGCCATAGCATGCTCCTTTCTCGTGGGATGGGGTCTTTACCCCATCTGCTCATAGAATGCCCGGAAAGCCCGCTGATTTTCCGCGATCTTCTCCGGACGCTGAATATACTCCTGGGCAAATTTCAGGTTGAACACCCGCTCGATCCTGTCGTGGGCGCTGTCCACCATCTTGGTGGAGCCGCCGGCCCCCAGACTGAGGATGGAGTGGAGCTCCTCCATGATGTAGATGTTGTACCAGCCGGTGCCGCCGCTCTGGCACCAGCCCACGTTCTCAAAGCTGCCGGACATGTACTTCTGCCGGTAGAGGTAGTAGGGGGCGAAGCCCGCGGCGCGAAGGGTGGGGTTGGCATAGTCCAGCATGGCCGCCACCTCCTCCACCGTGGGGATCCGGGTGCCCTCCAGGGTGATGCGGCTGCCCTTCTTGAGGGAGAGGGTGTGGACGGTGACGTTGTCCACGCCGAAGGCAATGACCTCATCCAAACTCCGCCGGAAGCCCTCCGGGGTGTCCTCCGGCAGGCCGGCGATGAGGTCCATGTTCACGTGGGGAAAATCGAACCCCCGCACCACCTCCATAGCGGAGCGGATGTCGTCGGCGCTGTGGCGGCGGCCGATGGCCCGGAGGACGTTGTCCTCCATGGTCTGGGGGTTGACGCTGATGCGGGTGGCGCCGTTGTCCCGGAGCACCCGCAGCTTCTCCGCCGTGATGGTGTCGGGCCGGCCCGCCTCCACGGTGTACTCGGAGACGCCGCCGAGATCAAAGCGGCTGTTGATCCGCCGGAGCAGCCGCTCCATCTGCTCTGCCGTCAGGGTGGTGGGGGTGCCGCCGCCCATATAGAAGGAGCGGACCCGCAGGCCCAGGTCCTTCACCATGTCCGCGGCGCTGTCCACCTCCCGGAGGAGGGCCTCCAGGTAGGGCTCCACCAGGTGGAAGGTCTTTTCCACGCTGTTGCTGACGAAGCTGCAGTAGGCGCAGCGGGTGGGGCAGAAGGGGATGCCCACATAGAGGGAGATGTCCTCCCTCCTGAGGTCCGCCTTGGCCGCCAGGCCCGCCTGGGCGCACTCCACCGCCAGGGTCCGCCGCGCCGGGGAGACAAAGTAGGTATCTCTCAGGATATGATCGGTCTGGGCGGGGGTATGCCCCTGCTCCAGGAGCCCCGCCGCCAGCTTGGCGGGCCGGATGCCGGTGAGGGCCCCCCAGGCGGGGGTCACGCCGGTGAGCGCCCGGGCGGCCTTGAAAAAGCTCAGCTTCACGATCCGCTGGAGGAGCCGCTGGCGCTCGTGCTCATCTTTGGCGGCGGAGACGTCCATCCGGGACACGCCCCGGGCGGTCCTTCCCCCCACCGTCAGCACCGTGACAGCCGTGTGGAGCTTCTCCCCGGCGGAGAGGGTCACCCGGGCGCTGTTTGCGTCCTCCCCCCCGTACACCGGCCGCTCCTCGGGGAAGAAGGCCAGGAGGCTCTGCTCCACGGCGTAGCGGTAGTCGTGTCCGGTAAAAATCAGTTTCATTGTCCCAGCGCCTGCCTCATATAGCCGTTGGTCTGCCGCTCACGCTCCAGGGTGGAGGCCCCGCCGTGGCCGGGGCAGACCTTGTAGTCCCCCTCCAGCCGGCCCAGCCGGGCCAGGGAGGCCATCAGCTCGCCGCCGCTGCCGCCGGGCAGGTCCCAGCGGCCGCAGGTGCCGGCAAAGAGGGTGTCGCCGCAGAGCATCACATCCTCCACCAGCAGCGTCACCGACCCGGCGGAGTGGCCGGGAGTACAGAGCACGTGGATGGCGAGGCTCCCCAGGGTCAGGGTGTCCCCCTCCCCGTAGGTCCGCTGGTTCTCCCCCTTGTGGGGCATGTGGTAGCGGTCCTTCAGGTCCTCCGCCGGGCACAGCTCCTTCTCATGGATATACACCGGCAGCTCCGGATAGACGGCCAGAAGGGCGGGAATGGCCCGGACATGGTCGTAGTGGCCGTGGGTCAGGAGGATCATCTCCGGCGTCAGATTGCTGCGGCGGATCATCTCCAGCACCCGGTCCGCCGAGCCGCCGGGGTCCACCACCGCGCACACGCCGGCCTGCTCGTCGCCGATGAGATAGCAGTTGGTCATGAGAGGGGCTACCTCTATGGTATCGAAATACATGGCATTGCTCCTTGTTGTTTTTTAGGGGGCTCCGCCCCCGCAGGGCTGATTCGCCCATCGCCGGGCGGGCGGGAACGCAACGGGGCTTGCCCAGCCCCGGAACCCGGGCGCTTGCCGCCGGGGCTTACCCAGCCCCGGACCCCGGAGATTCCGAAGCAAGCCGCTTCGGGCTCTGGCTCCCGGGGTTCCCCGCCCCGGACCCCGGTGCTTGCTATTGGGGCCTACCCGGCCCCAAACCCCGGGTGACTTTTGTACGCACAAAAGTCACCAAAAAGCGCTGGGGAGACCCCAGGCCCCCTCTTTTTGCCCAATCGGACGCCTGCAGGGGAGATACCCGGTCGCCACTGAACCACCTTTTTGCCTCCGGCTTACTCGTGATCGGTGCAGTGGGTATCCGACTTCGCCTGACGGCCCTCGGGATGGTAGGCGTTGCTGTTTTTCTTGTGGGAGACTGGGTGATTCCCAAAGAAGCAGGCAGTTCGTAGCAGAAAAATAGATTTATCTATCCCTTTTACAGGGCGACAGCCGAAGCCGGACGCGCAACCCGGCGGAGATCAGATTCCAAAAGAATCTGACTCAGTGGCCGCGCAGTAGCAAAATTGATGGCGCCCGATTGAACAAAGGAATCCAAAACCTTGGTTTTGGCGCTTTTTCGGTTCACTTTTGTGCGTACAAAAGTGAACCCCGGGGCCCGGGGCTGGGTAAGCCCCGGCAGTAAGCACCCGGGTCCGGGGCGGGGAGCCCCGGGAGCCAAAGCCCGAAGCGGCCTACTTCGGAGCCACCGGGGTTTGGGGCCGGGGAGGCCCCAACAGCAAGCACCGCCTGCTTCCTACGCCTCGGTATCGAAGATAATGGTCACCGGTCCCTCGTTCTCGGAGGTGACCAGCATATCCGCGCCGAACTCCCCGTGCTCCACGGGGAAGCCCCGCTCCCGGCACCGGGCCATGAAGGCCTCGTACAGGGGGATGGCCTGCTCCGGCCTGGCCGCGCCGGTGAAGCCCGGGCGGCGGCTGGAGGTGTCGGCGTAGAGGGTGAACTGGGAGATTACCAGGATGCTCCCCCCCACCTGCTCCAGGTTCAGGTTCATCTTGTCGTTCTCGTCCCGGAAGATCCGGAGGTTGCACACCTTGTCCGCCAGTTTCAGGGCCGTCTCCTCCGTGTCGTTATGGCCCACGCCCAGGAGGACCAGATAGCCCCGGCCGATGGCGCCGTTGACTTTGCCGTCGATGGTGACGGAGGCGGAGCGGACCCGTGTCAGAACTGCTCGCATACGTTCTTTCCTTTCCTGATACGCGCCCGTATCAGCCCGCCGGACGGTTCACCTTCATGACGCTGGAGATCTGGTGGAGCTTGCGCATGACCTGATCCAGCTGGGCGGCGTCCGTGACGTTGATGGTGATATAGAAGATGGCGAAGCCATCTGTTGTGGAGTGGACATTGAGGCTGGAGACGTTGACCTTGCAGGTGCTGAGGACCGTGGAGATATCCACCAGCAGGTTGGCCCGGTCCTTGCAGACCACCTCCAGGGCGGTGGAGTAGGACTCGTAGATGTCCTCGCCCCAGGAGACCTTGATCCAGCGGCCCTCGTCGTTGGCGCTGCGGCGGCTGGGATCGGCGTTGGGGCAGTCCTTGCGGTGGACGCTGACGCCGTAGCCCCGGGTAATGAAGCCCACGATCTCGTCGCCGGGCACCGGGGTGCAGCACTTGGAGAACTTCACCAGGCAGTTGGAGAGGCCCTCCACCACGATGCCCTTCTCGCTCTTGACCCGCTTGGGGGCGGCGGTCCTGGCCTCGCTGGCCTCCTTGGCGGCCTTGGCGGCGGCCGCCGCCTCCGCCGCCGCCTTCTCCACGGCGGCGGCTTTGCTCATGTGGATCAACTCATCCCGGATGCGGTTGACCGCCTTCAGGGAGGTATAGCCGCCGTAGCCGATGGCGGCGTACATCTCGTCCAGGGACTGGAACCCCACCCGCTTGAGGATGGCGGGCAGCACGTCCGGCGGGGTGATCTGGTTCATGTTCAGCCCCGCGTGCTTGAGCTCCGCCTCGAAGGAGGAGCGGCCCTGGGCGATGTTCTCCTCCTTGCGCTCCTTCTTGAACCACTGGCGGATCTTGCTGCGGGCCTCGCTGCTCTTGGCGATCTTCATCCAGTCCCGGCTGGGGCCGTGGGCGGACTTGGAGGTGTTGATCTCCACGATGTCGCCGTTGTGGAGCACGTAGTCGAAGCCCACCATCCGGCCGTTGACCTTGGCCCCCACCATGGTGTTGCCGATGGCGGAGTGGATGGAGTAGGCAAAATCGATGGGGGTGGCGCCGGCGGGGAGGTTGATGACGTCCCCCCGGGGGGTGAACACGAACACCTCGTCGGCAAACATGTCGATCTTCAGGCTGTGGATGAAGTCCTCGGCGTCGGCGTCCTCTTGGTTCTCCAGCAGGCGGCGGATCCACTCATAGGTCTGCTCACCGCCCTCCTTGTTGATGCCCTGCTTGTACTTCCAATGGGCCGCCACGCCGTACTCGGCGATGGCGTGCATGTCGTAGGTGCGGATCTGCACCTCGAAGGGGATGCCCGCCTCACCGATGACAGTGGTGTGGAGGCTCTGGTACATGTTGGGCTTGGGAGTGGCGATATAGTCCTTGAACCGGCCCAGAATGGGCTTGTAGAGGTCGTGGATCACGCCCAGCACGTTGTAGCAGTCCGCCACCGTGTCCACCAGCACCCGGAAGGCGAAGAGGTCGTAGACCTCGTCCATGGTCTTGTCCTGGGCGTACATCTTGCGGTAGATGCTGTAGGGATGTTTCACCCGGCCGTAGACGGTGGTGTTCTGGATTCCCATCTCCGTCAGGCGCTGGGTGATCTGCTCCTGGACCGTACTCATGAACTCGGTGTGCTCCCGGCTCTCCGCCTCCAGCTTGTTGACGATCTCGTCGTAGCCCACCGGATCCAGGTACTTCAGGGACAGGTCCTCCAGCTCCCACTTCACCCGCTGCATGCCCAGGCGGTGGGCGATGGGGGCGTAGATCTCCATGGTCTCAAAGGCCTTTTTCTTCTGCTTCTCCGGCGTCTGGTACTCCATGGTGCGCATGTTGTGGAGCCGGTCGGCGATCTTGATGAGAATGACCCGGATATCCTTGCTCATGGCCAGGAGCATCTTGCGGAGATTCTCCATCTGCTCCTCTTCCATGGAGTTGTACTGCACCCGCGTCAGCTTGGTGACTCCGTCCACGATGTCGGCGATGGTGGGGCTGAAGCGCTTGGCAATATCGTCGTAGGTGCTGTCGGTGTCCTCGATACAGTCGTGGAGCAGAGCGGCCATAAGGGACTCGCTGTCCAGGCGCATCTCCGCCACGATCTGAGCTACCTGCAGGGGATGGGTGATATAGGGTGTCCCGTCCCGTCGCAGCTGGTTCCCATGGTGCTCCCGGGCGTACTCAAAAGCCGCCCGTATCTGACTGAGGTCGGCAGAAATATTGTAGCCGCGGATCGTTTTTTCCAGGTGCTCATAGAGTTCTTCAACCGTGGCCATCGTCATCTGTCTCCTTTCTCTTCTCTTCCCAATATCCGGCGCAGCCGCGCCATATAGGGGCACTGCTCCAGATCCGCCCGGCGGCCCGGCTGGAGGCGCAATACCAGCCGGTCATCCTTGGGCGTCAGCAGCAGCAATTCCCGTTCGGCAAAGACCTCCACGCCGAAAGCGGCCCGGAGGAAGCTCTCCCCGCCGTCCAGCGCCGCGGCCAGCCGCCGCAGCATAGGCAGGCGGTGGCAGCAGAAGGGACCGCCGCGGCCCAGGCGTTCCACCGCCCGCCACAGGGCGATGAACTGCTCCCGGCTGGGCAGCAGACGGGCGGCGTCCCGCTCGGTGACCCTGCCCCCCCGGATCAGCCGCTCCACCAGCTCCAGGCACTCCTTCTCCCGTCCGCTGGGCTCCACCGAGGGCCTCAGGTCGATCATCTGCAGCTGTACGCTGCTGTTGCCCCGGAATTCATTGATCTGCAGATAGAAGGCCGCGTCCACCCGGCTGCCGGGGGCCACGCCGCACTCCTCCGCCGTGGTGGAGAAGAAGATAGCGTCGAAGTGGCAGTTCCCCTTGCTCAGGCGCAGCTTCATGTGCCGGTTCTGGCCCACGCTCTGCAGGCTCTCCACCTTGGCGCCCATGAGGGCGAACACCGGGCGGCTGTTGCCGGCGCCGTAGGGCTCCAACCGGCCCAGCTCCTCCACCTCCTCCAGGCTCACCGCCTCCGGATGGCGCAATATCACGTCCACCTCCAGGGAGGACACCGGCGCCTGGCCGTTGCAGAACTCTCGCACGCAGCGGTTCATCCGCTGGCGGAAGGCGGGAATGTCCTCCTCCCGGATGTTGAAGCCCGCCGCCAGGGCGTGGCCGCCGAAGTCCACCAGCAGGTCCGAGCAGGACTCCAGGGCGGAAAAGAGATTGAAGCCCCCGTAGCTGCGGCAGGAGCCCTTGCCCATGCCGTTTTGCAGGTGGATCATGAAGCTGGGGCAGGAGTATTTCTCGCTGAGGCGGGAGGCAACGATCCCCACCACCCCCTGGTGCCACACCTCGCTGGAGAGGACCAGGGCGCTGCGGTCCCCGGCGGGAAGGCTCTCGATCTGCTCCACCGCCTGGGCGAAGATCTCCTGCTCCACGCTCTGGCGCTCCCGGTTGAGGTCGCACAGCTGCCGGGCCATCTCCTCGGCCCTGGCGCTGTCGTCGGTGAGGAGGAGGTTGGCGGCCAGCTCCGCCTCCCCCATGCGCCCCGCGGCGTTGATCCGGGGGGCCAGGACGAAGCCGATCTGGATGGAGGTGATCTCCTTGTCCAGCAGCCCCGTCTCCTTCAGAAGGGCCCGCAGGCCCAGAAAATCCGAGGTGGAAATGGACTCCAGCCCCCGGCAGACGATGGTGCGGTTCTCATCGCTCATACGCATCACATCGGCGATGGTGCCGATGGCCGCCAGGGTACAGTACCGGGCGAAGATGGCGTCCTCCTTCTGTCCCCCCAGGGCCAGCACCAGCTTCAGCGCCACCCCCACGCCGGCCAGGTGCTTGAAGGGGTAGGGACAGTCCGGCCGCCGGGGGTCCACCACGGCGGCAGCCTCCGGCAGGGTGTCCTTGCACTCGTGGTGGTCGGTGATCACCAGGTCCAGCCCGATCTCCCGGGCATAGCGGGCCTCCTCCACGCCGGTGATACCGCAGTCCACGGTGATCACCAGGGTCACCCCCTGGTCCCGGAGAGTCCGCAGGGCGTCGCAGCCCAGGCCGTAGCCGTCCTCGATGCGGCGGGGGATGTAGAAGCCGCAGTCCCCGCCCCGGCGGCGGAGATAGTCCACCAGCAGCACCGTGGCGGTGATGCCGTCCACGTCGTAGTCCCCGAACACCGCCATCTTCTCTCCCCGGCTCAATGCCAGATTGATGCGATCCACCGCCTTGTCCATGTCCCGCATCAGCAGTGGGGAGTAGCTCAGGCGGCGCTCCCGCTCCAGGATGGGCAGCGTCTCCTCCGGGGCGGCGGCCCCCCGGGCCGCCAGTACGGCGGAGAGCAGGGCGGGATACCCCGCCGCCCGCAGCCGCTCCACAGCCGCCTCATCGTAGTCGCCGCCGGTCCACCGGTCGTATCGCATGGGTATCCCTCCTCTCCTTCGCCGGGCGGAGCGCGCGCTCCGCCCGGCCGACGGGTGTACTACCCCAAAATAACCATATTATTATAGCAAAGAAACCCCGGTCCGTAAAGGTGGAATTCCCACGTTTTCAGCCAAAACCCCGGGGAAAGGGCCTGCCGATTTGACGAACGGCAAAAAATCTGCTACAATACCTCCGGCAAATCCGCCATTTCACGAAAGATGAGGTATCTTACCCATGAAACATAAGCTTTTATCCCTGGCGCTGGTGCTGTGCCTGGGGCTGGGGCTGGCCATGCCCGCGGCGGCGGCCTCCTCCGGCTACAGCGACATCCCCAGCGGCCACTGGTGCGAGGAGAGCGTCCTCAGAGCCACCCAGCTGGGCCTGTTCGGCGGGATGGGCGACGGCACCTTCGGCCGGGGCCAGCCCATCACCCGGGCGGCCTTCGTCACCGCCATGGTGCGGCTCTTCGGCTGGAAGGAGGTCACCCCCGCCAAGGCCAGCTACAGCGACGTGACATCTGAGCGCTGGTTCTACACCGCCGTGGAGACCGCCCGGGCCAACGGGGCCTTCCCCTCCACCAGCGGCGCCTTCCGCCCCACCGACAACATCACCCGGGAGGAGATGGCCTCCATGCTCATGCGCAGCCTGGGCTACGCCTCCCTGGCGGGTGTAGCGGACAGCTACCCCTCCCCCTTCACCGACGTGTCCGTCAACCAGGGCTTCATCACCCTGGCCTACGACCTAGGGATCATCGGCGGCGTGGGGGACGGAAAGTTCGCCCCCGACAGGAGCGCCACCAGGGAGGAGGCCGCCGCCATGCTGGTGCGGCTCTACGACAAGCTCTACGCCCGCTCCGCCATCCTCTCCTCCACCGGCAGCTACACCAGGATCACCGTGCCCACCCCGGCAGCCAAGGAGGGGGACAGCCTCCCCACCACCCCCCTGGAGCCCATCGCGGAGCTCTACGACCAGCTGCGCAGCGCCAAGAGCCGGGGCGAGGACCTCAGCCGCTGCGTCCTCTGCCTCAACGCCGGCGGCGTGCGGACCATCACCTCCAACGGTCAGATCCTGTCCACGGACACTCTCTCCGCCGAGGAGGTGGAGAAGATCCTCTCCTCCTCCGGCGTGCGCACCTACTACTCCACCCGCTACGAGAGCGCCTACTGCATCTACTCCCCCAACAGCTACCAGAGCGCCACCCTCTGGTATCAGAGCGAGGAGAGCCTGACCGCCAAGCTCCAGCTCTCCCGGCTCTTCGGCGTGATCCACTACACCTTCAACTGACCGCTCCGGAAAACGACAGGCAGGCCTGGGACCCCCGCGGGGTCCCAGGCCTGCCTTTTTCCCTCAGTCAGTTGATCTTCACCAGTTCCATGTGGTAGATGCTGTTCATGGTCTCCACCACGATCTTTCCGGTCTCCTTGTCCTTCTGCCAGGACTGAACCAGGCTGGTGCGGATATACCGGTCACAGGGGTCCCCCCGGCGGTCATACCGGCAGTGGATGAGGACGCAGCCCTCGTCCATCCTGGCCTCGCCGATGCAGCCCAGGTGCTCTCTGTCCTCGGGGCTGGCCTTGGCGACCCCCTCCTTGTCGGTGATCCTGACGATCTGATACATAGCGCTCCTCCCCCGGCCCAGGGCGGTGTCCGCCGCGCCGGTATCGCCCTCCCGGTCGGTTCCCGGGAGAATTCTCTTCATTATAGGCCCGGCGGCGGATTTTGTCAAATCATAGGGAAAAATACAGGCGGTCCGGCGCGCTCTTTCGTGCGCCGGACCGCCGTTTTCCCTGTGATCAGCCGCGCTTACATGAACCGCCGCATGGTATCGGTGGCGGTGTCGGGATCAGCGCTGATGGTGATGGTGCTCTTCATGCCGATGGGGGACGTGAAGGCGTCCAGCCAGGACAGGAACTCGTCCACCTCCCGCTGGTCGCCGCTGTGGGCCACCTTGCAGAGGTTGTCGATGAAGATATGGGAAATATCGTAATTGCCCGCATACAGACCGCAGATAAAGCCCCGCAGCATCTTGAAGCTGTCGATCGCAAACTCGGAGGCATCTACCAGACGGGTCTGGTGGCGCAGATTAAAGCTCATGTTTCGGGTGGGCTCGATGCACACCATGCATCCGGCCTCGGTCTCGGCGGCGCCGTTCATCAGATCCAGCAGCTGCTTGGTCTTTCCCTCGCCGGAACCGCTCATAATCAGTCTAACCATAAGAAATCACTCCTTTATTCAATTGGTTGGAAGACTTATTATTGATAGATACAGCATACCACACCCCGGCGGGAAACACAACGGGAAAAATTGTTTTTTGAAAAAATCACGTTAAGGCGCTGTGAATCGCCCCTTGCGCCGAGCGCCCCGCCCCCTTCAGAGAACAAGGCGTAGCTGGTCAAATGCCTCGCAGAGTTTTGCCGCCCGAAGGCGGCAAAATAAAATGCGATCCGTTTTTTCCGGGGACATGTGCCTCGGGAAAAAACACTTCTCAGCCCGCAAGCGTGCGAGCACAGCGAGTGCGACGCCGCGGGCTGCATCCCATCAAAAAAATGCTGGCATTTTTTAAAGCGTGTCGACATGGTCGACACGCCGAGCGCCCCGCCCCATCGGGGGCGGGGCGCTCGTACGCCGCAGGAGCGGCGGGCCTGGGCAAGCCCGCTCTGCCGCCCTTCTCTATTCGTTACCGGCCCAGCTTCGCCCGCAGGGCCGCGCCCATCTCCTCGTACCCGGGCTTGCCCAGGAGGGCGAACATGTTCTTCTTGTAGGCCTCCACGCCGGGCTGGTCGAAGGGATTCACCCCCAGCAGGTAGCCGCTGAGGCCGCAGGCGTACTCAAAGAAGTACACCAGCTCGCCGTAGGTGTAGGCGTTGATCTCCCCGGCCCGGATAATGAGGTTGGGCACGCCGCCCTCCACATGGGCCAGGAGGGTACCGTCCATGGCCTGGGTGGCGATGAAGTCCATATCCTTGCCGGCCAGGAAATTCAGCCCGTCGCCGTCGGCCTCGTCCCGGGGCACGCACAGCTTGCAGGCGCTGGGGCCAAAGCGCACCACCGTCTCAAACATGTGGCGCTCGCCCTGCTGGATATACTGGCCCATGGAGTGGAGGTCCGCGGTGAACTCCACGCTGGCGGGGAAGAGGCCCTTGTTCTCCTTGCCCTCGCTCTCGCCGTAGAGCTGCTTCCACCACTCGGCAAAGAAGCGGAACCGGGGCTCGTAGCCCGCCAGGATCTCGATCTTCTTGCCCTGGGCGTACAGATCGCTGCGGGCGGCGGCGTACTGCCAGGCGGGGTTTGCGTCCAGATCCGCCTTCCGGCAGGTCTCCATCATGTCGGCGGCGCCCCGCATCACCTCATCCAGGTCCACCCCGGACACGGCGATGGGCAGAAGGCCCACGGCGGTGAGGACGCTGTAGCGGCCGCCCACGTCGTCGGGCACCACGAAGGTCTCATAGCCCTCGGCGTCCGCCAGGGACTTGAGGGCCCCCCGGGCCTTGTCGGTGGTGGCGTAGATACGCCCCGCCGCCTCCGCCTTGCCGTACTTCTTCTCCAGCAGCTCCTTGAAGAACCGGAAGGCCACCGCGGGCTCCGTGGTGGTGCCGGACTTGGAGATGACGTTGACGGAGAAGTCGTCCTCGCCGATGAGGTCAATGATCTCCTGGAGGGCGTCGCCGGAGAGGCCGTTGCCGGCAAAGTAGATATTGGGAGTATCCTTCTTCTTCAGGTTGTAGTTGTTGGAGCACAGCAGCTCGATGGCGCTGCGGGCCCCCAGGTAGGACCCGCCGATGCCCACCACCACCAGGGCCTTGCTGTCGCTCTGGATCTTTTTGGCGGCGGCCTTGATGCGCCCATACTCCTCCCTGTCATAGTCCCGGGGCAGGTTCACCCAGCCCACGAAGTCGTTGCCCCGACCGCTGGCCTCCTGGAGCCAGGTGTTGGCCTGGGCGAGGCCCTGGACATACTTGTCAACCTGCACGGAAGCGTTGCTGAAATCCACCTTCAACATATATGTATCCTCCTCATTTGTACTTGGAAGCTGTGGTTGGTCGCTCAGGGTCAGTATAGCACAAAGGCCGGGACCAGGCAAGGCAAAACCCGCCCTGACTGGGAAAAATCGTCTCCTAGCCCCCCAGAAACGCCATCCGCAGACACCGCAGCAAAATCTGTCCGTAGCTCAGCCGCTCCACGGCCTCCGCCGCCACCAGGGGCAGCTCCGCCAGCACCTCGTCCCCGGCGCTCACCGTCAGCTTCCCGACCCGCTGGCCCTTTTCCACCGGGGCGGAGAGCAACGGCTCCATCTCCGTCTCCACCGTCAGGGTCCCCAGCTTATCCCTGGTCAGCAGCAGGTCCTGGTCCCCGGCGATCTCCGGCTTCACCGCCGCAGCCGTCCCCAGCTCCACCGGGATGGGTGCCAGGGGCTCCTCCGGCTCCACGTGGGTCAGGCCGTAGGCGGCGAAGCCGTAGTTCAGGAGGACCTTGGCGCTCTCAAAGCGCTGGGTGGAGGTGGGAGATTTCAATATCACAGCGATGAGCTCCATGCCGTCCCGCTCCGCCGTGGCGGAGAGGCAGTAGAGGGCGTTGTCGGTGCTGCCGGTCTTGAGGCCCGTGGCCCCCTCGTAGTAGCGGATGAGCTTGTTGGTGTTATTCAGGCCGAATTCCCCGTCCCGGAGGCTGTCCATCCAGATGGTGGTGAAGCGGCGGATGTCCGGGTGGTGCAGTATCAGCTCCCGGCTCATGAGGGCGATGTCATAGGCGGAGGTCACGTGGCCCTCCGCCGGCAGGCCCGTGGGGTTAACAAAGTGGGTGTCCGCCATGCCCAGCTCCGCCGCCCGCTGGTTCATCCTCTCCACAAAGGCCTCGACGCTGCCGGCGATATGCTCCGCCAGGGCCACGGAGGCGTCGTTGGCGGAGGCCACGCACACCGCCTTGAGCAGGTCCTCCACCGTCATCTGCTCGTTCTCCTCCAGCCAGATCTGGGACCCGCCCATGGAGCAGGCGTAGGCCGAGGCGGTGACCACGTCGTCGTAGCTGAGAGAGCCGCCGTCGATGGCCTCCATCACCAGCAGCAATGTCATCACCTTGGTGACGCTGGCGGGCTCCAGCTGTTCGTGCTCGTTGACGGCGTAGAGGACCTGCCCGGTGGTCTTTTCCATCAGCAGGCAGGCCTGGGCGTCCACCGCCAGCTCCTCCGCGGCGGCGGGCATGGCCAGCGACAGCGTCAGCAGCAGCGCCAGCAGGGCACATCGCAGTTGTTTCATAGGGCAAGACCTTCCTTTTCCTCATAGTCCGCGGTTTCGTGGTACAAGGATATGAGACCGCCGGGGAACAAATTCCAGGATCGGGAATTTTCGCCTTGCATTTGCCGGGGAAGTCTGTTATAATAGCTTTCGTTCGCAGGGTTAGTACATCGGTAGTACATCGGCTTCCCAAGCCGAGGAGGCGGGTTCGATTCCCGTACCCTGCTCCAAAAAAGAGGGACACGACTAAGGTGCCTCCCGATAAGAAAACATCGTGGGGCAAGAGAGAAACGGTATAGCTTCGGCTATGCCGTTTTTCTCATTCTTGCCTTGATGAAGTGACTTTGGATACTTCCAGGGCTCCAATGCCCTTATAGTAGATGTCAATTTCCTGGGT
>CALWYI010000017.1 GCA_944385715.1 uncultured Oscillospiraceae bacterium
CCGGTGGAGCCCGGGAAGATGACACTGGAGGATGTGCTGGCCCTGTCAGAGAAGGGAACGGACCTGACCTGGGGGGACCTGGAGGGGTTCACCGACTACACGGAGACCGGCTCCGGCCTCTATATCCGCCTGTACGCCGTCGATGACAGCGCCGGCTCCTTTGTCCTCGCCGTGGGCGGTGGGATGCCCCGGGCGGAGGATACCGTGATGTACGCCAACCTGAGCGAGGCGGAGGGAGAGGACGGGGACTGGGTGGACATCCGGGAGGGGGACGTGGCGGCCTTCCTCCGGGACCACAGCTGAGGGACCCATTTTCCCCAAAACAGGGACTGCGTTGCATTTCCGCCCGCGGTGTGGTAGAGTAAGGCATACGGCTGGTCCGGCTCTGCCGGTCCATCTGCCAGGCGGCGGAGAGGGAGGCATTTCCATGAGCGGAATTTTATACCTGGTGGCGACCCCCATCGGGAATCTGGGGGACTTCAGCCCCCGGGCGGCGGAGACCCTGGCGGCGGCGGATTTCATCGCCGCGGAGGACACCCGGGTGTCGGTGAAGCTCCTCAACCACTTCGGCATCAAAAAGCCCATGGTCAGCTACCACCAGCACAACCAGAACACCGCCGGTCCCGCCATCTTGCGTCGGCTTCTGGCGGGGGAGACCTGCGCCCTGGTCACCGACGCCGGCACCCCGGCCATCAGCGACCCGGGGGAGGCCCTGGTGCGGCTGTGCGCCGAGAGCGGCGTGGCGGTCCAGGCCATCCCCGGCTGCTGCGCCATGGTGTCCGCCCTGGCGGTCAGCGGTCTGCCCACGGGGCGCTTCACCTTCGAGGGCTTTCTCAGCACCAATAAAAAGGACCGCCGGGAGCACCTCCAGTCCCTCCGGGGGGAGCGGCGGACCATGGTGTTCTACGAGGCCCCCCACAAGCTCTGCGGCACCCTGGAGGACCTGTGCGAGGCCTTCGGCGACCGGCCGGTATCCCTCTGCCGGGAGCTCACCAAGCTCCACGAGGAGACCCGCCGGACCACCCTGGCCCAGGCGGCGGCCTGGTACCGGGAGAACCCGCCCAAGGGGGAGTTCGTCCTGGTGGTGGCGGGGGCGGAGCCGACGGAGGAGGCAGCCCTCACCCTGGAGGAGGGGGTGGCGCTGGTGCTGGCGCGCCGGGCGGCGGGGGAGCGGATGAAGGACGCCGTCCGCCAGGTGGCCCAGGACACGGGCCTCAACCGCAACGAGCTCTACAGCGCGGCCCTGAAGGCCGGACAGGAGGAGTAGCGTTCCACGGGTACAGACAAAAAACGGACCTGAAAGCCTTCGCTTTCAGGTCCGTTGTGTTTTTGCGCCGCGGCGGGATCACACGCAGTACAGCGCCACGCACAGGTAGTGGAGGACGCTGCCCGCCAGGACGAACAGGTGCCAGATGAAGTGGCTGTACTTACGCTGGGACTTGTAGAAGTAGATCCCCGCGGTGTAGGCCACGCCCCCCGCCACCAGCAGGGCCACCCCCGCCGGGGCCAGCACCTGGAGGACGGTCCTGAGGGCCAGCACCACCAGCCAGCCCATGAGGGCGTAGAGCACCAGGGAGATCTTGTCGAAGCGGGTGAGGCTGATGGCGTTGAGGGTGATGCCCACCACCGCCAGGGTGGTGTTGGTGAGGAACAGGGCCCAGCCGGTCCGGCCGCCCACCACCAGCAGGGACAAGGGCACGTAGGTCCCCAGGATCAGAAGGAAGATGGAGCAGTGGTCCATCACCCGCAGGACTCGCTTGAGCTCCGGGTTCCGCACGCCGTGGTACACCGCCGAGGCGGTGTAGAGCACCACCAGGGTGAAGGCGTAGAAGCCCAGGCTGGCCCCCGCCTTGGCGGACCCCGCCAGAATGCCCTTCACCACCAGGGGGATGCCCCCCGCCACCGCCAGCAGGGCGCCCAGCCCGTGGGATATGGTGTTGGCGATCTCCTCGCCCATCGTCTGAGGGCGTTTAATCTTTTCATGTGCCATGATATACTCCTTCCTGCTTCGGAAAGCATAACATCTAATATTCAATATTACTATATGACGCTTTTGCAACAATGTCAAGTGCTTCGACAGGATTATTTTTTGATTCTGCGTATTGCATTATGCGCGGGAGGAGGTTATACTGATGAAAAAAAGAGAAGGAAGGGCAAAATGTGCATGACGGACGAACGCAGCGTGGCCCAGCGGCTGGCGGCCTGGGAGGAGAGCCGGAAGGACTTCGACCTGCCGGACTGGGAGAGCCTGCCCCAGCTGGGGCTGTACATGGACCAGGTGATCCTGCTGCTGACCCAGTACCTGGGGCCTCTCAGCCGGAGCGAGGAGGACAAGCCCATCACCGCCAGCATCATCAACAACTATGTCCGCTTGAAGGTGATGCCGGCGCCGGTGAAGAAAAAGTACAGCCGGGTCCACCTGGCCTCCCTTATCATCATCTGCGTGCTCAAGCAGAGCCTGAGCATCTCCGACATCCAGAAGATATTTCCCCAGGACCACAGCGAGGAGGCCGTCCGCCTGCTGTACGGCGATTTTGTCCGGCAGTACCGGAAGGTGTCCGGCGCCTTTGCCAGACAGGTGCAGTCCACGGCGGACCTGTGCGCCGCCGGCGGCAAGGAGCTGATCCTCACGGCGGCGGTGATCTCCAGCCTGGCCAAGGACATGACGGAGTTCCTGCTGCGCAGCGAGGAGCAGGAGACCCTGGAAAAATGAGAAAAGGCGCCCCGGACAGCTGTCCGGGGCGCCTTTCGTCGTCAGGCGCTCTTCAAGGACCGGCGGTATCGCCGCAGGAGGAGAAGGAGAAGCAGAGGAAATACCATGGCGGCCAGAAGGCCGCTCTGCAGCCGCCCGTCCCGGAGGCCGGAGACCAGCCCAACCACCGTGGGGCCGCTGGTGCAGCCCAGGTCCCCCGCCAGGGCCAGCAGGGCGAAGAGGGCGGTGCCGCCGGCGGGGAGGCCACGGGCGGCCAGGGAGAAGGTGCCCGGCCACATGATCCCCACGGAGAAACCGCACAGGCCGCAGCCCATAAGGGCCAGCACCGGCCAGGGGGAAAACACCGCCAGGAGGTAGCTCACGGCGCACAGAGCGCCGCATCCGGCCATGAAGCGGGTCAGCTCCACCCGCCGGCTGATCCGGGCGTGGATCACCCGGGAGAGGCCCATCAGCACCGCGAAGAAGCAGGGGCCCGCCAGGTCCCCCGCCGCCTTGGAGACCCCAAGCCCGCTCTCGGCAAAGGCGGAGGCCCACTGGCTCATGGACTGCTCCGAGGCCCCGGCGCACACCATCAGCAGCGCCAGCAGCCAGAACAGCCGGGAGCGGAAGAGGGCGGAGAGGGACATGGCGCTGCCCTCCTCCACCAGGGGGGCGATGGGCACCTGGGTGAAATACAGGAAGTTCACCAGCGGAATGACCGCCCACAGGCAGGCGAGCAGCCGCCAGTGGTCGATGCCGGCGAGGGCGAAAAAGGCGGTGGAGCCCAGGATCACCACCACGCATCCCCAGCAGTAGAAGGAGTGGAGGAGGCTCATGGCCGCCTCCTTGCCCTCCGTGGGACAGGCCTCGGCGATGGGGCTGACGAGGACCTCGATGAGCCCGCCGCCCACGGCGTAGCAGATTACGGAGAGGAGAAGTCCCGTATAGGGGTCCATGAGCTCCGGCAAAATTCCCAGTCCCGCAAGGCCCAAGGCGGAGAGCAGGTGGGCCGCCAGAATGGAGGGCCGCACGCCGATCCGGTCCACGAACCGGGCGGAGAGCAGGTCCACCAGCAGCTGGATGCCGAAGTTCAGCGTCACCAGGAGGGTAATCCTCTCCAGGGAGATGTGGTACTCACTCTGGAAGGTGAGAAAGAGCAGGGGGACGAAACTGTTGACGGCCGCCTGGGTGACAAAGCCCAGATAGCAGGCGGCCATGGTGTGTCGGTAGCTGCGTTGAAGGCGCATGGCAGGGACCTCCTTATGTCTGTGCCGCCTATTATAGCGGCATGGGAGGCCGGTGGCAAGGCCCTGGATGCCTCCGGGGAAAAGTTGAGGGAAATTTAACAAAATCTGTCTTGTCTTTGACCGGAAAGTATGGTATCTTAAAAAAACGGTCAGGGAAGCTCCCTGCCGGAATCGAAGAAAAGGAGGAAAACCAGGTGGACATATGCGGTCGAAGTACGAAAATGGACAGTGATATTCATTTACGGGGCCGTTATGCCGAAAGCCCCTGTTTTCCCCTGTCATAAGAGGGCGCCTGCGGGCTGCCTGTAAGTGAGTATCGCCGCCGCAGGACTGCCGGGATCTTCCCGGCGGTCCCGTTGCGGCGTTGTCTGTTTGGTGACTTCCTCGCTGCCATTTCAGGGAACAGGAGGAACATCCAATGGAGAAAAAAATCTATAGCGAGGCGCTGCTGGACCTGCTGGAGCGCCGGGACTACCATGCCCTCCGGGCCATGCTGTCGGAGGAGAACGAGGTGGATGTGGCGGAGGCCCTGGCGGAGCTGCCCCAGGAGAAGGCGGTGGTGGCCTTCCGGACGCTGCCCAAGGAGCTGGCGGCGGAGGTGTTTTCCAACCTGCCGCCGGAGACCCAGCAGACCATTATCCAGTCCGCCACGGACCAGGAGCTCTCCGCCATCGTGGAGGAGCTGTATGTGGACGACGCGGTGGACATGCTGGAGGAGCTGCCCGCCAACGTGGTCAAGCGGGTGCTGAAAAACGCCGGGCCGGATACCCGCCGGCTCATCAATCAATATCTCAACTACCCGGAGAACTCCGTGGGCAGCATCATGACGGCGGAGTTCACGGACCTCAGACAGACCATGACGGTGGCGGAGGCCATCGACCACATCCGCCGCACCGGGGCGGACTCCGAGAGCATCTACACCTGCTACGTCATCGACAGGGGGCGGAAGCTGGAGGGGGTGCTGACCCTCCGGGAGCTGCTGCTGGCGGGGGACGATCAGCGGGTGGCGGACCTGATGGAGACCGACGTCATCACCGCCGAGACCACCGAGGACCAGGAGGAGGCGGTGGCCCGGATGATGCGCTACGACTTCATCTCCCTGCCGGTGGTGGACACCGAGCAGCGGCTGGTGGGCATTGTCACCGTGGACGACGTGATGGACGTCATGGAGGAGGAGGCCACCGAGGACTTCGAGAAGATGGCCGCCATGGCCCCCTCGGAGAAGCCCTACCTCAAGACCGGCGTATTTTCTTTGGCCAAGCACCGCATTATGTGGCTGCTGGTGCTGATGATCTCCGGCATGATCACCGGCGGCATTCTGGGCCGGTACGAGGCGGCCTTCGCCGCCATGCCCCTGCTGGTGACCTTTATCCCCATGCTCACCGACACCGGCGGCAACGCCGGCAGCCAGAGCAGCACCCTGGTGATCCGCGGCATGGCCGTGGGGGAGATCCAGCTGCGGGACTTTGTGAAGGTATTCTGGAAGGAGCTGCGGGTCAGCGTCCTGGTGGGCGCGGTCCTCAGCGCGGTGAACTTTGTCCGCCTCATCATCACCTACCCCGGCAACGAGATGATCGCCCTCACCGTGGCCCTGGCCCTGTTCGTCACGGTGCTCCTGGCCAAGACCGTGGGCGGCGTCCTGCCCATGGCGGCCAAGCTCTGCCGGGCGGACCCGGCTATCATGGCCGCCCCCCTCATCACCACCATCGTGGACGCCATCTCCCTGGTGGTCTACTTCCAGATCGCCAGCGCCCTGCTGCCCATTTGAACAGGAAAAAACTCCCTGCCGTCGTCTGTCCGAACGGCAGGGAGTTTTGCGTATGGGAGCTTTATTTTCCCAGCTCCCGGTTGCGCTCCATGGCGGCGATGACCGCGTCCATGGCGGCGGCCCGGAAGCCGCGCTCCTCCAGGGCCCGGACCCCGGCGATGGTGGAGCCGGCGGGGGAGCACACCGCGTCCTTCATGGCGCCGGGGTGCTGGTTTGTCTCCAGCATCAGTTTCGCGGTGCCCTCCGCCATCTTGGCGGCGTAGGCGAGGGCCTTCTGCCGGGGCAGGCCACAGGCCACGCCGCCGTCGGCCAGGGCCTCCAGGAACAGGCACAGGAAGGCGGGGCCGCAGCCCGCCACGGCGCTGCCTGCGTCGATGAGCCGCTCCTCCAGCCGGTCCAGGAGTCCCGCCCCGGCCATGGCGGAGGTAAAGAAATCCAGCTGCTCCCCGGTGACCCGGGCGTTGGCGTCGTAGAGCACCACCCCGGCCCCCACGGCGCAGGGGGTGTTGGGCATGATGCGGATGACGGGGTAGTCCCCGCCGGCCATGGCGGCGATCCGCTCCATAGTCAGCCCCGCCGCCATGGTCACCAGGACGAAGGAATCCGTCCGCCCCGCCAGGACCGGCTGGAGCTCCGCCAGAAGCCCCGCCATCATCTGGGGCTTCACCCCCAGAAAGATGTACTCGGACCGGGCTGCGGCGGTGCGCACGTCCCCGGCGGCGCAGCCCAGCTGGGCGGCCAGGGCCTCCGCCTTGGCGGCGGTGCGGTTGCTGAGAATGATCTGTTGGGGGGACAGGTTCTTCACGGCGGCCTTGGCCAGGGCGGAGCCCATGTTGCCGGTGCCGATAAAGCCGAAGCGATAGTCTGCCATAGCCGGTACCTCTTTCATCATTACAAAATTTTCCATGGCCACGCCCCGGCGCACCACCGTCTGCCGCCGGAGGACCCGGTAGCCCCGGCCCTCAAAGAAGGGCCGGGCGGTGAGGGAGGCGTGGGTGGTAAAGCTCCTGGCGGGACAGGCGGCCTCCAGGGCGTCGCACAGGGCGGTGGCGATCCCCCGGCCCTGGTGGTCCCTGTGGACATACAGCCGGTCCAGGTAGCCCGTGTCATCCATGTCGGCAAAGCCCAGGATCTCGCACGCCTCCTCCGCCACCAGGGTGTGGTGGGCGCGGAAGGATGCGTCCCAGGCGGCGAGATCCACCTGCCCGTCGGCCCAGGCGTCCCGCTGCGCCGGGGTATAGTCCCGGGCGTTCACGGTGTGGACCGTGTCGTGGAAGAGCCGGGCCAGGGCGGGGCAGTCCTCACTGCGGTAAAGGCGCAGTTCCATCACCGCACCTGGCCTTCTCCGGTGATGACGTACTTGTAGGTACAAAGCTCCTCCAGCCCCATGGGGCCCCGGGCGTGGAGCTTCTGGGTGGAGATGCCCAGCTCGCAGCCCAGGCCGAACTCCCCGCCGTCGGTGAAGCGGGTGGAGGCATTCCAGTACACGGCGGCGCTGTCCACCAGGGCGGTAAAGCGCCCGGCGGCGTCGGCGTCGGCGGTGACGATGGCGTCGCTGTGACCGGTGGAGTGGGCGGCGATGTGGGCGATGGCCTCCTCCAGGGAGTCCACCACCTTCACCGCCAGGATGTAGTCGAGAAACTCGGTGTCAAAGTCGTCGGGGCCGGCCGCTGTGCCAGGGATGACGGCGGCGGCCCGGCTGTCCAGCCGCAGCTCCACCGGCGGCTTTCCGGCGGCGGAACGGTCCTCCGCCAGGCGCTGCCGGAGCCGGGGCAGGAAGTCCGCCGCCACGGCGCTGTGGACCAGCAGCACCTCCTCGGCGTTGCACACGCTGGGGCGGCTGGTCTTGGCGTTCTCCACGATGGAGAGGGCCATGCCGAGGTCCGCATCCTTGTCCACGTATACGTGGCAGATGCCGGTGCCGGTCTCAATGACGTTCACGGTGGCGTTCTCTACGCAGGAGCGGATGAGCCCCGCGCCCCCCCGGGGAATGAGAAGATCCACCAGCCCCACGGCGGTCATGAGCTCCGTGGCGCTCTGGCGGCTGGTGTCCTCCACCAGGCTCACCAGCTCCCGGGGCAGTCCCGCCTGCTGAAGGCCGGTCCGCAGGGCCTCCACGATGGCGGCGGCGGAGCGGTGGGCCTCCTTGCCGCAGCGCAGCACGCAGGCGCTGCCCGCCTTCACAGCCAGGGCGGCGGCGTCGGAGGTGACGTTGGGGCGGCTCTCATAGATGATGGCCACCACCCCCATGGGGACGGCCACCTTGCGGATGACGAGGCCGTTGGGCCGCTCCACGGTCCGCAGCACCCGGCCCACCGGGTCGGGGAGGGCCGCCACCTGGCGCACCCCCTCCGCCATGCCGGCAATGCGGTCCTTCGTGAGGGCCAGCCGATCCAGCATCACCTCGCTGATGGCGCCCCGGGCGGCGTCCATATCCGCCGCGTTGGCGGCGAGGATGGCCTCCACCTGGGCCTCCAGGGCGTCGGCCATGGCCAGAAGGGCGGTGTTTTTCCGCTGGGTGTTCGCCCCCTGGAGGGCGGGACGGGCGGCCCTGGCCGCTACAAGAATTTCATATGTGGTCATGCTCTGCCTCCTTTGAACCGGGTGCCGACGGCTTCTCCGTCCACGATACGGTAGAGGTCCTTGGGCCGGATCCCGTTGGTGATGATCATGTCGCAGCCGGCATCCATACACATCTTGGCGGCCCGGAGCTTGGTGACCATGCCGCCGGTGCCCAGCTCGTTGTCGGTGCCGCCCGCCAGGGCCAGGATATCCGGCGTGATGGCCTCCACCAGGGGGATCAGCTTTGCCTCCGGGTCATGCCGGGGGTCGGCGGTGTACAGCCCCTCGATATCGCTCATGAGGATCAGCAGATCCGCCCGGATGTTGGTGGCCACGATGGCCCCCAGGGTGTCGTTGTCCCCCACGGCGATCTCCGCCGTGGCCACGGTGTCGTTTTCGTTGATGACGGGCAGGGCCCCCATCTCCAGCAGCTTGAACATGGTGTTCTGGAAGTTCAGATGCCGCTGGGGGTCCTCCACGTCGGAACCGGTGAGGAGCACTTGGGCCACCGTGTGGTGATACTCGGAAAAGAGCTTGTCATAGATGTACATGAGCTCACACTGTCCGATGGCGGCCAGGGCCTGCTTGGAGGGGATGTCGGTGGGCTTGCGGGTCATATTCATCTTCCCCACGCCCATGGCGATGGCGCCGGAGGACACCAGCACCAGTTCGTGTCCCGCGTTTTTCAGGTCGCTCATCACCTTGCACAGCAGCTCCACCCGCCGGATGTTCAGCTTGCCGGTGGCGTGGGTCAGGGTGGAGGTGCCCACCTTGATGACGATTCTCATAGTCGCGCGTTCCTCCCGGAATGGATTTCCATCAGTATAGCACAGCTTTTGGGCCGTTGACAACGGACAATTCGCCCTTTTTTCCGCCCTTTTCCTTGTCAAGCCAGCGGGGATATGGTAGGATGAGACGAAAACAAGCCGGGGCGGGCGGCACATTTTCCCCGCCTCTGCGTCTTAGGAGACAGAGAAAGACAAAGGAGGGATGATCCTGTGGAGGATGCCCGGATCATAGAGCTGTACTGGCAGCGGGACGAGGGGGCCATCCGGGAGACGGATACCAAGTACGGGGCCTTCTGCCAGCGCATCGCCATGAATATCCTCAGCAGCTTTGAGGACTGCGAGGAGTGCGTCAGCGACACCTACGGCCGCTGCTGGGACACCATGCCGCCCCAGCGGCCCTTGAGTCTCCGGGCCTATGTGGGGGCCATCGTGCGGAACCTCTCCATCAGCCGCTACCGCGCCCAGCGGGCGAAGAAGCGGTATAACGGCGCGGAGGTCCTCCTCAGTGAGCTGGCCGACTGTGTCCCCGCCCCGGACAGCGTCCAGCGTACGGCGGAGGTCCGGGAGCTCAGCGAGCTCATCAGCCGGTGGCTGTGGAGCCTGGGGGAGGAGTCCCGGGCCCTGTTCGTCCGCCGGTACTGGAACGGCGACTCCGTGAAGAGCCTGGCCCAGGAGCTGGGCATGCAGCCCAACGCCCTGACCAAGCGGCTGCTGCGGCTGCGGGAGGGCCTGCGGGCTTATCTGGAGAGCGAGGGGGTGGCGGTATGAGACCGGAGGAGAGGCTCTTCGACGCCATCACCGGTATCGACGAGGAGCTGGTGGAGAGCGCCCAGACCTATGTGTTTCACAAGAAGCCACGGACCTGGCAGCGGGCGGCCAGTCTTGCCGCCTGCCTGCTGATCGTGGCCAGCATCGGATTCGGCATCCTGCAGATGGCCAGTATCGGCGGCATGGGCGGCAGCGACAGCGCCGCCAACAGCAACGGCGCCGCGCCGGAGAGCGGCAGCGACGCCGGCGTTGCCGACGATTCCCTGGTAGGGAGTGCGGGCGACACCACCACCGGCGATTCCCCCGACGACGGCGGCCAGACGGCTGTGACCAGTTTCACCGCCACGGTGCTGGAGGCGGGAGACGGGTACCTCCTGGTGGAGCCGGTGGAGGGCGACGCCATGCTCGCCACGGCGGACAAGATCATGGTGTCCACCAACGATGTGGCCGTGCCAGACGGCGTGGCGGAAGGCGCGGTGGTGGAGATCACCTTCGACGGCCTGATCCGGGAGAGCTACCCCGCACAGATCTCCGGCGTCACGGAGATCCTCCTGATAGACGGCTGACAGAAAAACCTGAAAAAGATCCCCGGACACCGCGAGTCCGGGGACCTTTTTCCCTGGGGGCCGGGGGCTATTTCCGGTTGGCCAGCTCCCGGCGGATGGCCTTGGCCAGGAGCTCCTGGCCCTCGGGAGAGCGCAGGACCTCCAGCACCGCGGCCCGGAGGCTCTCCTGGAATTTTTTGCCGCCGATCAGGGCGTCCAGCATGGAGCCCTGGCCGGGCGCGGGGGGCGCGGCCTCCGGCTTGGGGGGCCGGCGGGGCGCGGGACGGCTGTCCCCCGCAGGGGCGTCCAGGAAGGCCCCGTCCATCCAGTCCTCCATCTTGGTCTTGTCGCTGCTCTCGCCCCGGAGGTAGAACAGGGACACGCCGAAGTAGGCGGCCATCTGTTCCTGCTGCTCCTGGGTGGGCGTCTGCCGCCCGGTCTCAAATTTCTCCACGGCGGTCTTGGGCAGACCCAGAGCCGCCGCCAGGGCGGGCCGGCTCATGTTCCGGGCCATGCGGAGCTCCTCAATGCGCTGTGCCATAGTGACCATAGGGCTGTTCCTCCTTGTGATATTGCCTAACAATAGGATACCACGAAAGCCCCGGTTGTTCAATCAATCAAATTTTATGCCGGAAAACCACCAAATTTGCGGAACTACTTGCAATTCTTTGAAAAAAGGGATACAATACTCTCGGTTTTGAGGAAAAACCTCAACAAATTCAATAGCTCTGAACTATCAGGAGGAATAAAAAATAATGGCTGCTCAGAAGAATGTGAAGAAGGACACCGCCGTCCAGGAGACCAAGGTCGTGGAGACCGTGGAGACCAAGAAGGCCGCTGCCGTTCCCGAGGTGAAGGTGGAGGCCCCCGTGGCCGAGGTCAAGGCCGCTCCCGCCAAGAAGGCCGCTAAGGCCGCCCCTGCCAAGAAGGCCGTCAAGGCCGCCGCTCCCGCTGAGGAGAAAATGGAGGAAATCGTCATCCAGTACGGCGCGATGGAGTGGAAGGGCGCTGAGCTCCTGGAGAAGGCCAAGGCTGCTTATGCCGCCGAGGGTCACCGGGCTTCTTCCATCAAGTCCTTGAACCTGTATGTCAAGCCCGAGGAGATGAAGGCTTACTACGTCATCAACGAGAAGACCACCGGCAGCATCGACCTGTAAGATCCGGTAAAGGGATGATCCGGGGAGGGAGAACGGCGGTTCTCCCTCTTTTTTTCCGCTGGCGTTCGACCTGTAAAGAGGAAGTTCGACATAATATTTCCGGGAGGAAAACTTTTTCCGCTCCTCAGGAATCTTAACTTATGAAAGCAGACGCAGGGCAGCAGCGCAGAGCGGACAGGGGGCATGGATATGCGCAGAAAGAAGATGGATCGCCGATATATGAAAACCTCATACTGTGGACGCGGCAGAAGAGGCCGCCAGATTTTGACGATTCTGGTCCTTGTGCTGGCGGTCAGCGGCGCCATCTTTTTGACGTATGCCAAAAAGGAGGGACCCGCGCTACCGGAAACAGGGCAGGTCCTGGATACGGACGCAGGGGATGCGGCGGAGACGGTGGAGCCTGTGGAGGAGGAGCCCTCCCGGGGTGAGAAACCGGAGGCCCCCGCTGTGGACGACGGGCTGGACGCCCAGACGGACCAGACGGAGAAAGGGACGGACACGCCCGACGCCGGCCAGTCCGGGGAGGCCTCCGCCACTGACTGCCATGTACTGGTTCCCGCCTCCGAGGCGGTGGACCTGAGCTACTTTGACGACGCGGTGTTCATCGGGGACTCCCGGACGGAGGGCCTCTTTATCAACACCGGCCTCTCCAACGCCACTTTCTTTACCCACCAGGGGATGACCGTGAGCGAGGTATTTACCAGGGAGGTCATCTCCGTCGGCGGAAAGAAGACCACGGTGATGGACGCCCTGGCGGACACCGCCTTCAGCAAGGTGTACATCATGCTGGGCATCAACGAGACCGGCTGGGTCTATGACAGTATCTTCATTGAGAAATACGGAGAGATCATCGACGCCATCCGGGAGATCAATCCCGATGCGGTGATTTACGTCCAGTCGATCCTCCCGGTGACCAACGAGGTGTCCTCCACCCACAGCTACATCAAAAACGAGCGGATCGACACCTATAACCAGCTTCTCCAGGCCATGGCCCAGGAGAAGGGGGCCTACTATCTCAACGTGGCGGAGGCCATAGCGGCTGACGACGGCAGCCTGCCGGAGGACGCCGCAGCGGACGGCATCCACCTCAATAAAGCGTCCTGCCAGGTATGGCTGACCTATCTGCGGGAGCATACGGCGGCGGGACCGGCTCTGGAGCCGGAGAAAGGAACTGTGTGACCATGAGAAAAGCTGCGCTGGTCTGGGCCGTGCTGCTGCTGGCGCTGACGATCAGCGCCTGCGGCGGAAAGACCCAGGCGGTGGATGTGGACCAGCTGGCCGGTGAGCTGCTGGAACAGGTGGCGTTTGAGGATGAGCTCACCGAGCTGGACGACAGCATGGTGGCCGCCCTCTACGGAGTGGAGAACGCCCAGGAGCAGAAGGTGTACCTCAGCAGCGGCGCCACCGCTGAGGAGGTGGCGGTGTTCCGCTTCGCCACCGAGGAGGAGGCACAGGCGGCGCTGGCGGTCCTGGAACAGCGGCTGGAGAGCCGTAGGACGGACTTCGCCAACTACATGCCCGACGAGGCCGCCCGGCTGGACAACGCGGTGCTGGAGCGCTCCGGGTGCTTTGTGGCGCTGTGCGTGTCCGCCGGCGATACGGCCAAGGAGATCATCAGCAGCTATCTGGGCTGAAAAGCGCCCGGCGGCGTATCCTGAATAAACATGCAAAATGTGCCCCGCAGCAAAGCTGCGGGGCACATTTTATTCTTGTTGCAGACAGGCCGGAAGGTCAGTAGGCGGCGATGATGCCGCCGTCGTTGGCGTACACCGTGGAGATACCGCCGGTGGCCACGATGAGGATCTCACTGAAATGGCACCGCTCCAGGGCCAGCTCCCGGACATATTCCGCCCGCTCCCGGCAGTTGCAGTGGGCGATGACCAGCCGCCGCCCGGCGTGGTCCGCCTGCTCCGCCATGCGGGAGACCATCCGTACCAGGGTCTGCCGCAGGGACAAGCCCTGGCCCAGCTTCTCGATCTCCCCCTCCCGGGTGGCGCCCATGAGGAGCTTTACCCGCAGCGCACCGGTTACCAGGGACTGTACCTTGGTGAGACGGCCGTTTTTCCGGAGGTTTTCCAGGTCCTCCAGCACGAACATGGTCTGCATCCGGCTGATATACGCCTCCACCTGCTCCACCACCTGGTCGAAGGGGAGACCCTGCTCCGCCAGCTCACGGGTCAGCAGGGCGATCTGGACCTGTCCCGAGGAGGCGGAGCGGGAGTTGAAGACATGTACGTTGGCCTTGCCGCCCTCCTCCCGGTAGATGGACACCGCCTGGACAGCGGCGTTGTAGGAGCCGGAGAGGCGGCCGGTGAGGGTGACGATGTAGTTGTCCGCGTCCTCTGCGATCTGCTCCAGGTACTGGGCAGGCGCGGGACAGGCGGTTTTGGGGGCGGTGGGCCAGGCCCGCATCTTCTGCAGCAACTCCCCCTGACGGAAGTCGGCGTCGTCCAGAATGGTTTCCGGCCCCACCTGGATGCTCAGAGGCACCTTGACGAAATGGGGGTCCTGCATCATCTCCGCCGTCAGATCCGTGCAGCTGTCGCCAATGATTTTATATGTCATCTCAAACCCCGCCTATTCTAATATTGTATATCAGATTATAGACCATTCCCCGGAAAAGTCAATAGGGCAAAGCGCACCTCCCGGGGAGAGGAATATTTTTCCGAGGGGTGAAATAATCGTTGCCCGCCGCCCTTTTGTGGCGTATCATAGAGAAAATACTGCCGGAGCGGGATGTAAGGGAATCCCCGGGAGAGAGGAGACAGCCATGGAGGGCCGGTATATTGCCTTTGACGTGGAGACCCCCAACTGCGCCAACGACCGCATGAGCGCCATCGGCGTCACGGTGGTGGAGCGGGGGGAGATCCTGGGGACCTACGAGACGCTCATAAACCCGGAGACCTGGTTTGACCGCTTCAATGTCCGCCTGACGGGCATTACGCCGGAGATGGTGGCGGGCAAGCCCACCTTTCCCCAGCTGTGGCGGGAGCTGGAGCCCCTCTTTGACAGCGGCGTGCTGGTGGCCCACAACGCCCCCTTCGACCTCTCGGTGCTGGCCAAGTGCCTGCGGGCCTACTGCATCGACTGGCGCTCCCGGGTGTCCTACGCCTGCACCTGTCAGATGAGCCGCCGCCTGCTGCCCTGGCTGCCGGACCACAAATTGAGCACCCTGTGCGCGTACCTGGACCTGGAGCTGGACCACCATCGGGCCGGCAGCGACAGCCTGGCCTGCGGGGAGATCCTGGTGCACCACCTGCGGTCCGGGGCGGGGATGGCGCCCTTCCTCCGCACCTACGACCTGGAGCAGATCCGCACGGTCCAGCGCAGGTGAGAGCGTGTGCCTGTCCCCGCCGGGAACAGGGCTGCGGCATGGGAACATAAGAAAGTCCCGCGGTTCAAGGGAACCGCGGGACTTTTTGTACGCTTGGGAGAGGGAAGACCGCCCGCTATCCGGCGGATACCACGGCGACGAACCGCTGGAGGATCACCGCCGCCTCCGCCCGGGTGGCGGTGGCCCCCGGAGCCAACAGGCCGTTTTCATCACCGGTGATGATGCCATGCATGGTCACCCAGCACATGGCCTCGTAGGCGTAGCCGCTGACGTCCTCCGCGTCGGGGTAGTCCAGGGGGAAGGCCCAGGCGCCGGTGAAGCCCAGGCCCAGACTCTGGGCGTAGCGGTAGAGCATGGCGGCCAGCTGCTCCCGGGTGACGGCCTGGTCCATGGCGGTGCCGTCGGAGATGCCGCTGTCCACGGCCCACTGGCGGCCCGCCTCATACCAGGGCTCACTCTGGTCGGTGTTCGCTCCCGCCAGCCGGGCCAGGACCGTGACGGCGGTGCCCCGGGTGACAGTGCCGCCGGGGGCGAAGCTTTCGCTGTTGTCGACCCCCTGGAAGAGACCGTTGGCCCAGGTGAAGCGGGCCCCCTCATAGTACCAGGCGTCCTCCGCCACGTCGGTGAAGGGCATCTCCGGGGCCTGGGCGGTACAGATAGAGAGCACCCGGGCGAACACATCCCCCACGTACAGGGAATCTCCGCTCAGGAGCAGGCCCCGGGGGGACACGGGGTAGGTGCCGCCGCTGTCCATGGCGGTCAGGGTGGTCACATAGCCGTCCTCGATGACCCGCACCGCGCCGTTGCCGGTGTCGGCCACATATACGGCGCCGTCCCCGCCGACAGCCAGCCCCTGGGGATTGGCGAACCGGGCCAGCTCCGCCGGGCCGTTGAGGAAGTCGCCCTCCACGGCGGCGTCGCCGGTGAGGGCCGCGCCCGCCACCAGGGTCACCTCGTCGTCCTCAATGGCCACGATCCGGTGGTTGCCGGAGTCCGCCACATAGAGGACGCCGTCGGCCCAGCAGAGGCCCGTGGGCTGGGAGAACAGGGCCTCCTCCCGGGAACCCAGGGCACAGCCCGCCTCGCTCCCGGCGTAGGTGGTGACCTTCCCGTCCTCGTCCATGGCGCGGATCACGTTGTTGCCGGTGTCGGCAATGTACACCGTGCCCTCGTCATCCACCGCAAGGCCGGTGGGGGAGTCGAAGGAGGCCTGGCTGCTCTTGCCGTCCCGGTACCCGGCCTCGCCGGTGCCCGCGGCGGTGTATACTCGCTCCTTCTCCAGATCCAGGTACCGCAGCGCGTGGTTGCCGGTGTCGGACACCAGGAGGCCGTCCAGATAGGGCACCACGGCCCAGGGCTCGGAGAACACCGCCTTGGCGAAGGTGCCGTCGCCATAGCCCGCCACCGGCTGTCCCGAGAGGTCGGTGACGTCGGTGCGGCCTGTCAGCAGGGTGGCCTCCCCGTCCTCCACCGCCCAGACGGCGCGGTGGTAGCTGTCCGCTACATACAGGACATCCTCCACCACGGCCATGCCGGAGGCGGCCAGGGGCAGCGCAGTCTCCTGTGCGGCCAGGGCCGGCGCGGTCAGAAGCGCCGCCAGGAGGAGAGAGATCAGTCGTTTCATGGTATCGTTACCCCCTTATCATTCCGCGATGCCCTCCAGCAGGAAGATCTCCAGCTTGTGGGCCTTGCCCTTCAGGGCGATGCCGTCCCCCAGGGAGGTGGTTTGGATGCGGTCCCCCAGGCGGTCCACCACGTCCCGGCTGATGTAGATCTTCCCCGCCGGGGCGTTGGCCTCCAGCCGGGCGCTGGTGTTGACGGTGTCGCCGATGGCGGTGAAGTCCATGCGCATCTCCGCGCCGATGTTGCCCACAACGGCGCTGCCGCAGTGGACGCCGATGCCGAAGGACACCGTCCGCCCGAATTTCTCCAGCAGCTCCTGGGAGAGGGCCTTGGAGCCCTCCACCATGTCCAGGGCCGCCTTACAGGCGTTCATCACATAGTCCTCCTGCTGGATGGGGGCGTTCCAGATGGCCATGGTGCAGTCCCCCACGAATTTGTCCAGGGTGCCGTGATTCTTCATGATGCAGTCGGTGGTGAGGGTGAGGTAGCGGTTGAGAATGGACACCACCTCCTGGGGGGTCAGCACCTCGCTCATGGTGGTGAAGCCCCGGATGTCCACGAACAGCACCGCGATGTCGCAGAGCTTGCCGCCCAGACCCAGGGCGTCGGTGCCCTCCTTCAGGAGTTCCCCCACGATCTCCGGCGCCACATAGCGCTTGAAGGTGTTGGAGATCCTCCGCTTCTCTACCGCCGCCTGGACGTAGTTGAAGGCCACGGCCCCGGCAAAGAACACGGTGACGGTGAGGGGCAGCCACAGGGGGTGGAGCACGTACCCCGCGCTGTAAAGGCCCTTGCAGCTGAGGATGCTGCCGAGCGCCACCACCAGCCACACCGGCACGGCCCAGCGGAGCTTGCGGCCCAGGAAGAACCACAGGCACGCCGCCGAGAGGACAAAGAGCAGCGCCGCCTGGAGGGTGTCGGACACCTCCGCCTTGAAGCTCTGGTGGACCATCTGGTGGATGATGTTGGCCTGGTACTCCACGCCGTACATCAGGGAGGCCCGGTCGATGGCGGTGGTCACGTAGTCGGAGAGGCCCGCGGCGTAGGGCCCGATGAGGACCACGGCGTCGGCGAACATCTCAGCGGGGAAATCCCCGGCCAGCAGGTCGCTCACCGAGATCCCCTCGTAGAAGCCGCCGGGCAGGGCGGAGTAGTCCACATAGAACCGGTGGAGGGCGTCGGTGGGGATGTCCAGCTCCGTGGGCAGGCCGTTGGCCGCGGCGTACTTCTGGTAGATGGCGTAGGAGAAGGAGGGGATGGATCTGCCGTCGGGCAGGTCGATCTGAAGGATGCTGTGGCGCAGGACCCCGTCCTGGTCGTACATGGCGTTGATGTGGCCCTGGGTGGTGACGGCCTTCAGGGCGTCATAGGGCTCCTCATAGGAGAGGACCGCGTAGTCCTCCAGATAGAAGTTGCCCGTGTCCTCGGTGACCAGCTCCGTGCCGAAGTTGGCTACCGAGGCCACCACCACGTTGCCATAGGCCCCCGCGGCCTCCGCCAGCCAGGCGTCCAGGTCCGCTTCCGTCTCCCCGGTGTAAAGCACGTCGATGCCGATGGCGGCGGGACGGTTCTCCGAGTCGGCGTTCAGGGCCTCGATGGCCATGGCCATCACGTCCCGGCCCCAGGTTTGATAGGGGCCGATGTCCTCCATGGCCCGGTCGTCGATGCCGATGACGAAGATGTTGCCGTCCAGGGCCTCCGGGGCCTGGTAGAGGCTGTCGGCGAGCATCTGGTCCGGGTTGTAGAAGAGGCCCAGGGCCGCCGCGGCGGTGAACAGGGCGGCGCAGATCAGGGCCGCCGCGGCCCGTCGAATGGTTTTTTGTTTCATAGGTTTTCCTCGTAGTCAGGGATCAGGAGACCCCGTCAATTCCGGTGACAGTGCCGCCGCTGTTGGTGACGGTGCCGGTACCGCTGCTGCCAGTATTGCTGTAGGTGCCGTTATTAGTCAATGTGCCACTGTTAGTAATAGTGCCGGGATTACTGCTGCTGCTATATGAGGAGGGAGCATTGGTCAGGCTTCCGTTATTGGTGAAGCTGCCGCTGTTGGTCAGGCTGCCGTAATTGTACATGGTGCCGGAGACCGTCATGGTACCCTGGTTGTTGATGGTATTATAATTGGTCAGCGTGCCCGCAACGGCCAGGGACGCGCCGCTGGAAACGGTCAAAATAATAGAGTCATTGAGTGTTAATGTATTTCCAGAGGCAATGGTCAATGCCGCGCCGGCAGCTATAACGAGCTGAGGTTGCTTTCCGCTGGTTGCGTTCAGGAAGCCATCTAACACGGTGCTGTCCAGGTTGCTGACGATGTAATACTTGCCGTCTTCCCGGGCCTCCATGCCGTCAGGAACTGCGACAATCCCGCTTATGCTTCCATTGCCGGTGGGGTTATTCCCTGCGTAGATCCCTCCGTATTCATTGGATAAGGCGCCTTCATTTGCCAGGGCACCGTTGTTAAGCAACTTTCCGCTGCCACTATTGGTGAGGATACCGTTATTGGTGATCGTACCATTGTTGGTTAGGGTGCCCTTGTTGGTCAGCGTTCCGCCGCTGGCGATGGTCAGGCTCTTGCCGGCAGGGATGGTCACCGTTTCACTCTCATCAATGGTGACTTCGCCGCCGCCGACGATGGTCACATCCGTATATTCGGAGAGCAGGGCCTGCAGCTGAGTACCGTTGATGCTGTCCGTGATGGAAACGGACATGTCGATGCCGGAGAGCGTACCGTCGCCGGTGGGGCGGTTTCCGGTGTAGGAGCCGGTATTGACCAGTGCGCCGGTGTTAAGGAGCGTACCATTGTTGTCGAGGGTTCCGCTGTTGGTGAGGGAGCCGTTATTGGTGAGGGTACCGCCGTTGGCGAGGGTACCTTCGTTGGTGAGGGTGCCGTTGTTGGTGAGCATACCGCCCGCCTGGATGGTCAGGGATGCGCCGCTCTCCACCGTCAGGGCTTGGCTGGCGGAGATGGTCGCCGTCTCGCCGGAGGCGACGGAGACCGCTGCGCCGCTGTCCACCACCACCTGGATGGCTCCGGAAGCGGTCAGCCAGTCATTCAGCGCGGAGCCGGACATGTCGTCCACGATGTGGAAGGCTCCGTCGGTGCCGATGACGACGCCGTCGGGGATGCTGGGGAGGCCGGAGGCGGAGCCGCTGCCGGTGGGCAGGGAGCCGTAGTAGCTGCCGTTGTTGGTGAGGGTGCCGTTGTTGACCAGGGAGCCGTTGTTGGTGAGGGTGCCGCCGCTGGTGAGGGTACCCTCGTTGGTCAGCGTGCCCGCGTTGGTGAGAGCGCCGCCGTCAGCGATGGTCAGACTCTTCCCGGCGGGGATGGTCACCGTTTCACTCTCATCAATGGCGACCTCGCCGCCGCCGGCGATGGTCACATCCGTATATTCGGAGAGCAGGGCCTGCAGCTGAGTACCGTTGATGCTGTCCGTGATGGAAACGGACATGTCGATGCCGGAGAGCGTACCGTCGCCGGTGGGGCGGTTTCCGGT